>CAZULR010000138.1:0-6682 GCA_964621235.1 uncultured Acidimicrobiaceae bacterium | reverse complement strand
CGATCATGAGCTCCGGTCAGATCGCCGTCCTGGTGGCCTCCCTCGCCTGCCTGCTCGCCGTGGTGGGCCTGCTGGTGGCCCTCGCCTCCCTGCGCCGCGAGGTGGCCCGGGTCGCTTCCCTGGCCGACGACCTCAAGCGCCAGACCGTGCCCCTGGTGGCCGACGCCCACCGGGTGGTCGGCCAGGCCGCCACGGAGATGGAGCGGGTCGGCGCCGTCCTCGACACCACGGAGTCGGTGCACGCCACCGTGGACTCCGCCTCGCGCCTCGCCTACCGGGCCTTCGCCAATCCGGTCGTGAAGGTGCTGGCCGTGCGGGCCGGTGCCGCCTCCGGCATCCGTCGTCTGGCCTCCTCAGAGGACCCCTCGACGTCGCGTCGCAACGGGGCCACCGTGGTGCCGGACCGGAGCCGGTAGCCGTGCCCCGTCGCACGGTCTGGCTGATGACGGGGGTGGTGGCCGGGGCCGCCTCCTCGCTGTACGCCGAACGCAAGCTCCGACGCACCGTGGAAGCGGCCCAGGCCCGCCTGCAGCCCGACGCGCTCGTCGTCGAGGTCGGGCGCACGGCCCGCCAGGCCGCGTCGTCCACGGGCGGGCGCGTGCGTGACGCGGTCACCACCGCGCGTGCCGAGAAGCGGCGGCGCGAGGAGGAGCTGTGGGCCGAGCTCGGCACCGCGGTCGACGATGCCGAGGCGGACGACCGACCGGTCCCCACCCCGATCGACGCCGTCGTGGAGGCCGCCACGGGCGGGTCCGACCAACCACCGACCCGACGGGCCCGCCGGGCCGCCCGGAGATCCCCTTCCCACCTGGGCAACTAGGATTTTCGGTCGTGACCCCTGGCACGGCGCCCGACGCCGATCATCTGCGCGACGCATTCACCCGCTTCTTCGTGGAGCGCGGCCACACCGCCGTGCCGTCGGCGAGCCTCATCCCCCATGACCCCTCGGTGCTGTTCACCATCGCCGGAATGGTGCCCTTCAAGCCGTTCTTCCTGGGCGACGAGGTGCCGCCCTGGACCCGGGCCACCTCGGTGCAGAAGTGCTTCCGCACTGTCGACATCGACATCGTCGGCACGACGCTCCGGCACTGCACCTTCTTCGAGATGCTGGGCAACTTCAGTTTCGGGGACTACTTCAAGTCGGAGGCCATCCCGTTCGCGTGGGAGCTCGTCACCGAGGTCCTGGGCATCGACGGTGACCGCCTGTGGGTGACCGTCTACGAGACCGACGACGAGGCCGAGGCCATCTGGCGCGATGCGGTGGGCGTCCGGCCGGAGCGGATCCAGCGCCTGGGCGACGACAACTTCTGGAAGATGGGCGACACCGGGCCCTGTGGGCCGAGCAGCGAGATCTTCATCGACAAGGGCCCGGCCTACGGCGCCGACGGTGGCCCCGCCTTCGGCGGCTCCGAGCGGTTCGTCGAGATCTGGAACCTCGTGTTCATGCAGTACAACCGGAGTGGCGACGGTACCACCGAGCCACTGCCCCGCCCGAGCATCGACACCGGTGCCGGCCTCGAGCGGATCCTCCCCGTCATCCAGGGGGTCGACTCGCTCTACGACACGGACCTGTACGTGCCGATGCTCGAGGTGGCCCAGTCGATCACCGGGCAGACCTACGGCCGCGACGAGGCGACCGACGTCGGGCTGCGGATCATGGCCGACCACGGCCGGGCCATGTCGATGCTGGTGGCGGACGGCGTTCTGCCCTCCAACGAGGGCCGGGGCTACGTGCTCCGCCGGATCATCCGGCGCGCCGTGCGCCGGGCCCGTCAGCTCGGTGTGGACCAGCCGTGCACCGAGCGCCTGGTGGACACCGCGGTCGGCGTGCTGGGTGCCGCCCATTCGTCCCTGGCCGAACAGCACCGCCTGATCGTGGACGTGGTCGGACGCGAGGAGGACGGGTTCCTGCGCACCCTGGCCACAGGCTCGGCCATCCTGGAGGAAGTCCTGGCGTCGGGGGCCACTACCGTCCCGGGCGAGGTCGCCTTCCGGCTGCACGACACCTACGGCTTCCCGGTCGAGCTCACCGTGGAGATCGCCTCGGAGGCCGGGTCGGCCGTCGACCTCGAGGGCTTCGAGGAGGCCATGGACCGCCAGCGCACCCAGGCCCGTGCCGCAGCACGGGCCGGACGGGTAACCGCGGGCGACGAGGCCTACCGGTCGGTGCTCGACACCGAGGGTGGGACCGTCTTCGTGGGCCAGTCGCCCGAGGGCTATGCCGCGCCGGCCCGGGTGGTGGCGGTGCTCGTCGACAACGACCCCGAGCGCGCCGGCCAGGTGGAGGTGTTCCTCGACCGGACGCCCTTCTACGCCGAGGGCGGCGGCCAGATGGGGGACATCGGCACCATCGTCACCGAGACGGGCACCGCCTACGTCTATGACACCGTGTCGGCGCTGCCCGGCCTCACGTCCCACCGGGCCACGGTGACCGGTGAGCTGTTCGCCGGACAGGACGCCCTGGCCACCATCGACGGGCCGCGGCGCGACGCGCTGCGCCGCAACCACACGGCCACCCACCTGCTGCACGCCGCCCTGCGCACGGTCCTCGGCGACCAGGTGCGCCAGCAGGGCTCCCTGGTGGCCCCCGACCGGTTGCGCTTCGACTTCAGCCACCACGGCGCCGTCACCCCCGAGGAGCTCCGTGCCGTCACCGCCATGGCCAACGCCGAGGTGCTGACCGACGCGCCGGTGGTGGTGGAGGAGACCTCCAAGGCCGAGGCGGCGGCCATGGGCGCACTGGCCTTCTTCGGCGACAAGTACGGCGAGCGCGTCCGGGTGATCCGGGCCGGTCCCCACTCGGTCGAGCTGTGCGGCGGCACCCACGTCGGTGCCCTCGGCATGATCGGTCCCATCACGGTGGTCTCGGAGGCGTCGATCGGCTCCAACACCCGGCGCATCGAGGCCGTCACGGGCACCGGCGCGCTCGAGCGCATGGCGCAACGGGAGGACCTCCTGGCCGAGGCGGCCGCCCTACTGCGGACCGAACCCGAACACGTCGGCGAGGCCATCGAGCGCCTGCTCGAGCGCCAGCGGGCCGCGGAGAAGGCCCTCGAGCACGCCCGGTCGAAGGAACTCCTGGCCGAGTCCGGCGCGTTGGTCGCCTCGGCGGTCGACGGGGCCGTGGTGGCCCGTCGGGACGGCCTTGGCCCCGACGAGCTGCGCGACCTGGCCCAGGCCGTCCGCAGCCAGGGCGGCCTCCGGGTCGTCGTGCTCGGCGGCAGTCCCGACGGCACCAAGGCCTCGGTGGCCGTCGCCGCGGACGGCACCGGTGCCCACGCCGGGAACCTCGTCAAGCAGATCGCGCCCTTGCTGGACGGTGGGGGTGGCGGCCGGCCCGAGTTGGCGGTGGCCGGCGGCAAGGACCCGGCGGGAATCGACGGCGCGCTCGCCGAGGCGCTCCGACTGACCACGGGTGCCTGACCGACGGTGACGGACGACCGCCCGGCCCGTCCGGGACGGGCCCTCGGGATCGACCTCGGCGCCCGCCGCATCGGCATCGCCGTCAGCGACTCGTCCGGGACCCTGGCCACGCCTCGGGGCACGGTGGCCCGCTCCGGCGACGCCGAGCGCGACCGGCGTGCGCTGGTGGACCTGGCGGTGGAGGAGGAGGCGGTCGTGGTGGTGGTCGGCCACCCGCTGTCGCTCGACGGCACCCGGGGCACGGCCGCCCGGGCGGCGGAAGCGGAGGCGGAGGCCCTCACCGGGCCGCTCGCCGCGCGCGGCATCGCCGTCGAGTTGTTCGACGAGCGCCTCACCACCGTCAGCGCCCACCAGGCCCTGACGGCCGGCGGCACGCGGGGCCGGGACCAGCGGGCCGTGGTCGACCAGACGGCGGCGGCCATCCTGTTGTCGGCGTGGCTCGACGCCCGGCGGTCCCGGTGACCGGGCCGGGCGGTCCCGAGGAGTTCCCCTGGGGCGTGCCGACCACGCCGCCGACCGCTCCGGCACCCCCCGGGGTCGGACACGCAGCCGAGGGCGGTGTCCCGCCCGCCGACGGGACGCCACCGCCCGACCCGACGCTCGGCGACGACGCCGTCCCCTACGCCGTCACCCCCGACGGCAGCGACGGCATAAGGCCACCCCGTCGGCCCCCGTCGCGCGGCCACCGGGGCAGCGCACGGAGCCGGCGGCACCCGTGGCGGATCGCCGCCCTGGTGGTGATCCTGGCCGGGCTGGTGCTCCTCGTCGGCGGCTACGTCTGGGTGCAGCACGAGGCGTCTCCGTCCGGTCCGCCCGGCCCCCAGGTCCTGGTGACCGTCCCGGCCGGTGCCGGCGTCAGCTCCACCGGGTCGCTGCTGGCCGCCCGGGGCGTGATCGGGAGCTCGTTCGCCTTCCGGCTGTGGAGCCAGTTCAACAGCGTGCCGGGTGTGCAGGCCGGGACCTACGCGTTCAACCGGAACTCCTCGTTCGACGCCGTCACCAAGGTGCTGGACACGGGTCCCAACGTGTTCCCCCTGGTGGTGCCCCCGGGCTTCACGGTGTCCGAGCTGGCCGAGCGGGTGGGCCAGCTCCCCGGCCACGACGCCGGCAGCTTCCTGCACGAGGCCACGAGCGGCGCGGTGCGGTCGCCCTGGCAGCCGTCGGGCGTGACCAGCCTCGAGGGCCTGCTGGCCACAGGCACCTACACGGTCCTGCCGGGGGAGACCGACGTGCAGCTGCTCGAGCACATGGTCGACCGGTTCGACGCCCGCGCCGCCTCCGTCGGCCTGGCCTCGGGTGCCGCCGCCCTCGGGTACACGCCGTACCAGGTCGTCACCGTCGCCTCCATCGTGGAAAAGGAGGGGGTCCTGACCAAGAACATGGGTCCGGTGGCACGCGTCGTCTACAACCGGCTGGACCGCGACATGCCCCTCCAGATGGACTCCACCGTGCTGTACGCCCTCGGGCGCGACGGGGGGACCGTCACCTCGGCGGACCTGCGCACCCCGAGCCCCTACAACACCTACCTGCACAAGGGCCTACCCCCGACGCCGACGTGCTTCCCCTCCCAGGACGCCCTGGAGGCGGCGCTGCACCCGCCGGCCGGTGCCTGGCTGTACTTCGTGGTGGTCCAGCCGGACGGCACCGAGGCGTTCTCCGACACCTTCGCCGGCCAGCAGGCCAACGAGGCGCTGGCCTCCCAGCGCGGGTTGGGCTGAGCGGTGGAGACTGGAACCATGGGAACGGACCCGGACGGCCGGCTCGGGCTGTCGGCGGCGACGCGCGTCGTCGGCGTGATGGGGTACCCGGTGGCGCACTCGCTGTCGCCCCGGCTCCACAACGCGGCCTTCGCCGAGCTCGGACTCGACTGGGTCTCGGTCGGGTTCGCCGTGCCCGCCGGGCAGGCGGCCGCGGCACTGGCCGGGGCCCGCACCCTGGGCATCGCCGGCCTGTCGGTCACCATGCCCCACAAGGAGGACGTCGCCGCGGCGGTCGACACCTGCAGTCCGACCGCCGCCCGGCTCGGGGCGGTCAACTGTGTGGTCGACGAGGGGGGTGGGTGGCACGGGGACAACACGGACGGATCCGGCCTGCTGGCCGCCCTCGCGCGCAGCCACGGGTTCGCCCCCGCCGGCGCCCGCTGCCTGGTGGTCGGGGCCGGTGGTGCGGCCCGAGCCGTGATCGCCGCGCTCGGCGACGCCGGTGCCGCCGACGTGGTGGTCGTCAACCGGACCGCGGCCCGGGCCGAGGTCGCGGCCGGGCTCGCCGGGCCGGCCGGACGGACGGGCAGTGTCGACGACGCACCGGGGTGCGACCTCGTGGTCAACGCCACCCCGGCGGGGATGGGCGGCGTGGCGCAGGGGCCGGCGACGTGGCCGGTCGATCCGGACCGGCTGGGGCCGGGCCAGCTGGTGGTGGACCTCGTCTACCACCCGGCGGTGACACCGTGGCTGGCCGCCGCCGCCGATCGGGGCGCCCGCACGGCCAACGGCCTGGGGATGCTGGTGCACCAGGCCGCGCTGCAGATCGAGCGGTGGACGGGCCGGACGGCACCGGTCGAGGCCATGTGGGCGTCGGTGACGCCCCCGGCCGCGCCCGGCGCGACGACCTGAGCCCCGGGCGCGGGCGGGGACGCCCGGAGCGGCCCCGGAGGGCCGGGTAGCCTTGGGACCCGGAGCTCCCTGGTGACCTATACGACCGACACACTCGCGACACGCTCCCGTCACGTCACCGCCAGGATCGACCCCGTCCTGCTGGTCACGACGGGCGTCCTGGCCCTGACCGGGATCGTGATGATCTACTCCGCCACCAAGGGCAAGCTCGCCCTGGCCGGCCTGGACCCGCACTACTACCTGAAGCGGCAGGTCCTGTTCTTCGTCATCTCGCTGGTCGTCCTGGTGGTCGTGTCCCTCTTCGACTACCGCCGGTGGGAGCAGCTGGCCACCATCCTCTACGTGGGCATCGTGCTCGCGCTCCTCGCCGTGCTGTCCCCGGTGGGGTCCTCCGCGCTCGGCTCGCAGCGGTGGTTCGCGATCCCCGGTTCGCCGCTCCAGCTCCAGCCGTCGGAGTTCGCCACGCTCGTGCTCATCATCGCCATCGCCACCTACTGCGCCCGCCGGCCCGAGGGGCTCGACTTCCGCGACCTGGTCCGGATGGTGCTGATGGCGGTGCTGCCGATCGTGCTGATCATCAAGCAGCCCGACCTCGGCACGGCCATCGTCTGCACGGTCATCCTCCTGGTGATGCTGGCCGTGGCCGG
>CAZULR010000137.1:0-6713 GCA_964621235.1 uncultured Acidimicrobiaceae bacterium | reverse complement strand
CGCTGGAAGTCGTAGTCGGTCTGGGAGGCCGAGGGGAACCCGACCTCGATCTCCTTGAACCCGATGTCGACCAGGGCGCGGAAGAGCCGCAGCTTGCGCTCGGAGTCCATCGGGTCGACCAGCGCCTGGTTGCCGTCCCGCAGGTCGACGCTGGCCCACTGCGGGGCGACGGTCGTCTGCCGGTCGGGCCACGTCCGGTCGTGCAGGACGAGGGGGACGTAGGGACGGTAGAGGTGGAACGGCATCGGGGAGACGTCGCACGGCATGGCGAGGCGACGGCCGGCGGGTCCGGCGTCGGCGGTGGTGTGCTCGTGGTCACTCATCGGTGCTCCCTTGCGTCTGCAGCTCGTGGTGTCGGATGCGGGCCCGGCCCCGGTGCCCGGGGCGGCGGTCGCACACCTCGTCCGGCCAACAAAAAACCCCCTGGCCGGAGGCACAGGAGGTAGCGGGCGAACGCGATGTGGCGTTCGCCGTCAGGTAAGGAGGAGGACCCGGATCGAGTGGTTCATGCACCTTCCATGGTGCCAGTGCCGGGGCCGACCGTCAAGGACGGTGGGTGGTGGACGGCCGCCGGCCCAGCGCCGCGGGCAGCTCGTCGAGCGAGTCGATGACGGCGTCGGCCTGCTCCCGTTCGGGCCACGTGGCGTGCAGGTGACCCCAGGGGCCGCGCCGGATCAGCACGCCCATCATGCCCGCACGACGGGCCGGGGCGACGTCGTTGTCCAGCCGGTCCCCCACATAGGCGATCCGGTCCGGCGGCAGGTCCGCCACCCGGGTGAGGCGCGCGAAGAACTCCGGGTCGGGCTTGGTCACCCCCCAGGTCGCCGACGTGGCCACGAACTCCACGCCCAGGCCCATCGCCTCGAGCATCGGCCCGACGGCCCCCGGCTGGTTGGCGGCGATCCCCACCCGGAACCCGCCGGCGCGCAGGCGCTCGAGACAGGGCACGGCGTCCGGGTACAGGTCGTCTCGGTCGAAGGCCCACCGGATGCCGGCCGCCTCCTTGGCCGCCCGCTCGCGGTCGAGGTCGATGCCCGGTCGGACGATCGCGAATGCGTCACGGTGGTCCTGTCCTCCGGCGATGGCGGAATCGAGTGCGGCCGCCAGCACCGTCGGGGACACCCCGAGCCACCGGGCCCAGTCCGCCCACACCCGCTCCTCGCTGACCAGCGTCTCGCCGACGTCGAACGCCACCATGTCGACGGGGCGCCCGGACGCGCCCGCCGCGTCGCCGGCCGTCGACCGGGTCACGCGTGGCGGCGGCGGGCACGGTCCACCGGCGGCTCAGATGCGCTCGAAGTTCCGGGCCAGCTCCCAGTCGGTGACCACCGAGTTGGCCTTGGCCCATTCCTGGCGGGCGGTGTTGACCAGGTGCTGGTGGACCTCGGGGCCGAACGCCTCGGCGGCCACCTCGCTCGACTCGAGGCTGGTGATGGCCTCCGGCAGGGTGGTCGGGATGCGGGGCACCTCGGGGGCCCGGTAGGCGTTGCCGGTGAAGGCCGGCGCCAGCTCGACGGCGTGGTCGATGCCCCAGAGCCCGCCGGCGATGGCCGCGGCCAGCGCGATGTAGGGGTTGACGTCCGCCCCCGGGATGCGGCTCTCGACGCGCCGGCCGGCGCCGTGGCCCACGGCCCGGAACCCGCAGGTGCGGTTGTCCTCGCCCCAGACGACGGCGGTGGGCGCCCAGGAGTCCGGCACGTAGCGGCGGTAGGAGTTGACGTACGGGGCGAAGCACCAGGCCAGCTGGTCGGCGGCGTGCAGCTGGCCGGCGATCCACTGCGATCCCACCGTGGAGAACCCCGAGGGTGCATCGTCGCCGTCGGCCGGCGCCATGAGCGGGGCGTCGGTGGTGGCGTCCCAGAGGCTGGTGTGGATGTGACAGGAGGACCCGGCGGTCTCCATCGACCACTTGGCCATGAAGGTGGCGGCCCGCCCGTACTCACCGGCGATCTCCTTCACACCGTTCTTGAACACCAGGTGCCGGTCGGCGACCTCGAGTGCCGTGCCGTAGGTGATGTTGATCTCGTGCTGGCCGATGCCGGCCTCGCCCTTGGAGAACTCGATCGGGATGCCGGCCTCGGTCATCTCGTTGCGGATGCGGGCGATGATGTACTCCTCCCGCGACGTCTGCAGGAGCTGGTAGTCCTCGATCGACGTGGCGTGCGGCCGGAGGTCCTGCCACCGCTTCTCCCCGGCCTCGGCGAAGGAGTCGAGGAAGAGGTAGAACTCGAGCTCGGTGGCGCACTTGACCACGTAGCCCCGCTCGGCGGCCCGCTCGATCTGGCGCCGCAGGATCCGTCGTGGCGACACCTCGACCGGCTCGCCGTCCATGGTCAGCAGGTCGCACAGCACCAGCACGCTGCCCGGGAGCCACGGGATCGGTCGGACCGTGTGCGGGTCGATGACGGCGTTCAGGTCGCCGTAGCCGGTCTCCCAGTTGGCGAACTCGTAGCCCGGCAGCGGGTCCATGTCGACGTCGCAGGCCAGCAGGTAGTCGCACGCCTCGATCCCGTGTTCGGCGACGTGGTCGAGGAAGAAGGCCCCGGTCACCCGCTTGCCGACCGGGCGCCCCTGGAGATCGGGGAACGCCACGACGACGGTGTGGACGTCACCGGAACGGATCATGTGGGGCAGGGTCTCGAGCGTCAGCATCCCTGCACAATGGCCCACGGCCACGGGGATCGTCCACTGTCCCGCGTTGGTGGGTCGGGGGCCCTCCTTCGGTACCGACGGGCGTGCCGGCGGTCGGCCCCCGGATGGGATACTGGCGGCATGACGCCGCCCGGAGCCCGTCCGCTGATCGGCGTGACCGCCTATCGCCAGGAGACCCGGTGGTGGTCCTGGGACCGCGACGCCGCGCTGGTGCCGGGCGCGTACCTCGACATGGTCGTGACCGCCGGGGGCTGGCCGGTCCTCCTCCCCCCGCTGGGCGAGGGAGTCGTCGACGACCCGGTGGGCGCGGTCGCCGCCATCGCCGGCCCCCTCGTCGAGGCCGTGGACGGTCTGGTCGTCATCGGTGGCGGGGACGTGGCGTCCGAGCGCTACGGCCAGGAGCCCGACGGCCGCAACGGCGGCACGAGCGGGTTCCGGGACGAGCTGGAGCTGCGCCTGGTCGAGGCCGCCCTCGAGCGGGACCTGCCGCTCCTCGCCATCTGCCGCGGGCATCAGGTCCTCAACGTCCTGCTCGGCGGAACCCTCGTCCAGCAGCTGCCCGACCTGGTGGGCACGACCCGCCACCAGCCGGCGGCCGGCGCCTTCGGCGAGGTGACCGTGCACCCGGAGCCGTCGACCGTCGTCCACCGCCTCCTCGGCGACGAGGCCGCCGTGCTGTGCAGCCACCACCAGGCCATCGACGTCCTGGGGGAGTCCCTCCTGGTCTCGGCCCGCAGCGACGACGGTGTCATCGAGGCCGTGGAGGTCCTCGGCCGGACCTTCGCGGTGGGGGTCCAGTGGCACCCGGAGGAGAACGGTGACGTCCGGCTCTTCGGCGGTCTGGTGGACGCCGCACGCGCCCTCCAGGGTCGGCGGGCCCGTTCTCCGCGATGAGGACCCTGGCCCCGGGGAGCCCCGAGTCGCGAGAGGCCGGACGGGTGTCGGCGTGGCACCATCGTGCCCTCGGTACGGGTGCGCACCCGCCCGGTCGGTGGACCGGCTCGCCGCCCGTCCGCCTCGACCCCCGCACCTCGACCCCGTCCCCCTCGACCCCCCAGCACATCGACAAGGAGCACCCATGAGTGACGTGACCCGTGTGGTCAACCCGACGACCGAGGAGGTCATCGCCGAGGTGGCCATCCACGGCGTGGAGGCCACCGACGAGGCCGTCGCCCGGGCCCGGGCGGCCCTGCCCGGGTGGCAGGCCGTCGCACCCGCGGACCGGGCCCGCCTCATGCGCCGGTTCGCGGCGGTCGTCGAGGAGCACCACGAGGAGCTCGCCCAGCTGGAGACGGCCAACGTCGGCAAGCCGATCGGCGAGAGCCGCGACGAGGTCGGCATGGTGGCCGAGGTCCTCTACTTCTACGCCGGCGCGGTCGACAAGCACCGTGGGGCGACGGTGCCGGTGGCCGGCGGAGTGGACATGACCTTCCACGAGCCGCTCGGCGTCGTGGGGGCGATCATCCCGTGGAACTTCCCGGTGGCCATCACGTCCTGGAAGGTCGGACCGGCCCTGGCCACCGGCAACACCATCGTCGTGAAGCCCGCCGAGATCACCCCGCTGACCGCCCTGCGACTGGCCGAGCTCGGCCTGGAGGCCGGACTGCCCGAGGGTGTGCTGCAGGTCGTCACGGGCAGGGGCTCCGTGGTGGGCACCCGACTGGCCGAGCACCCGGACGTGGCCAAGGTGGCCTTCACCGGGTCCACGGAGGTCGGCAGCGACGTCATGACCCGGGCCTCGGGCACCATCAAGCGGGTCACCCTCGAGCTGGGCGGCAAGTCGGCCTCGGTGGTGTTCGAGGACGCCGACCTGGCCAAGGCCGCCGCCAGTGCGCCGGGCGGGGTGTTCGCCAACGCCGGCCAGGACTGCTGCGCCCGGAGCCGGATCCTGGTTCAGCGCTCCGTGATGGACGAGTTCCTCGACCTGCTGGCCGACGCCGTCCTGGCGTGGACCGTCGGCGACCCCACCGACGAGTCCAATTCGATGGGTCCCCTGGTGACCGCCGCCCACCGCGGCGTGGTGGCCGGCTTCCTGGAGGAGGGGATGGGTGCGCCGGGTGGCCCGGTCGCGACCCACACCCGCGGGGCCGTGCCCGACGGGCCCGGATTCTGGTTCCCACCGACCGTCGTGGCCCCGGCCGACCCGGACTGGCGCATGGCCCGCGAGGAGATCTTCGGACCCATCGTCGCCGTCATCCCCTTCGACGACGAGGCGGACGCCGTGCGGCTGGCCAACGACACGCCCTACGGGCTGTCGGGGTCGATCTGGACGCGGGACAGCGCCCGGTCGCTCCGCATGGCCCGTGCCGTCCACGCCGGCAACCTCTCGGTCAACTCCAACAGCTCGGTGCGCGTCCAGACCAGCTTCGGGGGCATGAAGCAGTCGGGCTTCGGCCGTGAGCTGGGCCTCGAGGCCCTGGCCTCCTACACCGAGGTCAAGAACGTGTTCGTGTCGACGGTCGACTGAGGACGTGTCCCCCGCCAGCGACAGCGGACAGCCCGCCCCCGGGTCGCCGGTGGCCGTGGTTACCGGGGCGTCCCGGGGGATCGGCGCGGGCCTCGGGGCCCACTTCGCCTCGCAGGGCCTCCGGCTGGGCCTGTGTGCCCGCACGGTGCCGGCGGACCCGTCCGGCGTGGACGTCGTGGCGGCGGCCGTCGACGTGGGCGACGCCGCCGCGGTCGACCGCTTCGCCGAGGAGGTCGTCGACCGCTTCGGCCGGATCGATCTGTGGGTCAACAACGCCGGCGTGCTCGAGCCGGTCGGGCCGCTGGCCGATGCCGACAGTGCGGCGCTCGAGCGCCACGTCCTCACCAACGTCCTGGGCGTGATGCACGGCACGGCGGCGTTCGCCCGCCACGTGCGCGCCCGGGCGGGGGAGGGGTCGCTGGTCAACATTTCCTCGGGCGCGGCGGCGACCCCGTACCGCGGATGGGCCGCGTACTGCGCGTCGAAGGCCGCGGTCGAGATGGTGACCGAGGTGGTCGGGCTGGAGGAGGCCGGGGCCGGCCTGCTCGCCTACTCGGTGTCCCCCGGCGTGGTCGACACGGACATGCAGGCCATGACCCGCGCGACCCCGGCGGACGTGTTCCCCGATGTCGGGCGGTTCCTCCGTCTCCACGAGGAGGGCGCGTTCCTCACCCCGGACTGGATCGGTGCGTGCATCCTCGAACGGTGTCTCGACCCGGCGACCCGGTGGCGACCGGTGGCCGGGCAGGGTTCGGTGCGCTTCCGGGTGCCCGACGGGCCGCCGACCGGTCAGTCCGGCCCGTCGGTGTAGGAGCCGGCGGCCACGTCGTCGAGCAGCCCCGGACCCGTCGGGGTCCAGCCGAAGGCACGGCGGGTCACCGCACTCGACGCGCGGGTGTCCAGGGCCACCATGGGTCCCAGCCACAGGAAGTGGTCCGTCGCCTCGGTGTCGGGCACGGGGCGGACCGGTACGTCGAGCTGGCGACCGATGGCGGCGGCCACGTCGCCCAGGGGGACGCCCTCCTCCGCGGCGGCGTGCAGGGTCGTGCCGGCCGGGGCCCGCTCCACCGCCGACCGGAACAGGCGTGCTACGTCGTCGCGGTGGACGGCCGGCCAGCGGACGCCACCGTCACCCAGGTAACCGGCCACACCGTGGGCCCGGGCCAGTCCGACCAGGGCCGCGACGAAGCCGGTGTCGCCGCGGCCGTGGACCGTGGGCGGGAGGCGCAGCACCGACGACCGCACGCCTCGGTCGGCCAGCTGCAGGGTGAACTCGGCCGTGGCGTGACGGGCCGACGGGCCGTCACCGTGGAGACCGCCCTCGACCGGGCCGTGACCGTCGGCCTCGGTGGCCACCCGTCCCGGGGCGAGCCCGAGCAGGCCCGAGGCGATCACCAGGGGCTTGCCGGACCCGGCCAGGGCGTCGCCGAAGGTCTCGACGGCGCGCCGGTCGGCCTCGGCGGCGCCGACGAAGTCGCCGCTGAACGCCAGATCGTGCTTGAAGGCGAGGTGGATCACGCCGTCGGTGGTCCCCGCGACGTCGGCCAGCACGTCGACGTCGTCGAGCGTGCCCCGCACGACGGACACCCCCGCC
>CAZULR010000136.1:0-6781 GCA_964621235.1 uncultured Acidimicrobiaceae bacterium | reverse complement strand
CGTCGCCGACGCCTCCGGCATGGTCCAGGTGGATGTGGGTCACCACGACACCGGCGAGGTCGTCGGCGCCCAGGCCCAGCCGGTCGAGGTGGGTGAGCAGGGCGGGTACCGAACTCTGGCTGCCGGTCTCGACCAGGACGGGTGCGTCGCCCTCGATGAGATAGCCGGCTGTGACCCGCTCCCACCCGCCGAGCAGCGTGTCGAGCTCGAGCACCCCCTCAGCGATGCGGGTCCCGGTGGGTGGCGGAAGCGGGTCCTCCGGGTCGAAGGGACGCCGGTGGTGGCCACCCGGGCCGTGGTGGTGGTTGCCGCTCAACGCTGCGTCACCTCGTCCGGTGGACCGGAGCCTTCGCGGCCGCGGTCTTCTTGGCCGGCGCCCTCTTGGCGGTCATCGCCTTTCTGGCCGGCACTTGCTTGGCAGCCGTTGCCTTCCTGGTCGACGCCGCCTTCTTCGCCACCGCCTTCTTCGTCACCGGCTTCTTCGCCACCGCCTTCTTCGTCACCGGCTTCTTCGACGTCACCTTCCTCGCCTTCGTCGGCTTCTTCGCCGCAATGATCTGGGACGCGGGCGCCCGGGTCGTGACCTTGCGGGCGCGTCGACCCACGGTCCGGCCGGCCGGGGTGGCACCGCTGACCTGAGTGGTGGGACGCGCCCGACCCGGGCGTTTGGTGACCCTGGCCACCAGGTTGGCCAGCTCGGGATCGACGGGTGCCGCGAGGTGACGGGTACCGCCCGGCCTCCGGTTCCCGGCCATGGCCTGGCGGGCCAGTCCGAGGAAGACGTGGTCGGCGGTGGGCTTGGCGTTGCCGCCGATCTTGGCCGCCGAGTTGACCAACGACACGTGGGAGAAGGCCTGTGGGAAGTTACCGACCAGCCGGCCCGCCACGGGGTCGTACTCCTCGGACAGCAGACCGAGGTCGTTGCGCAGGTCGAGCAGCCGGTCGAGCAGCTTCCGGGCGTCGGCCGTGCGGCCGAGCATGGTCAGGCAGTCGGCCAGCCAGAACGAGCAGGCCAGGAAGGCGCCCTCCCGGCCGGTCAGGCCGTCGACCTCACCGGAGTCGACCGTGCGGTAGCGCAGGACGAAGTCCCCCTCGAGAAGTTCCCGCTCGATGGCCTCGACCGTGGAGCGGACACGGGGGTCCGTGGCCGGCAGGAAGCCCACCAGCGGGATCATCAGCAGGCTGGCGTCCAGCTGGTCCGAGCCGTAGTACTGGGTGAAGCAGCCCTTCTCCGCGTTGAAGCCGAGATCGCACACCTGGTCGTGGATCTCCTGGCGGATCTCGCGCCACCGGTCCACGGGTCCGTCCATCCCGTACTCCTCGATCGTCCGGATCGCCCGGTCGATGGCCACCCAGGCCATGACCTTGGAGTGGGTGAAGTGGCGACGGGGGCCGCGCACCTCCCAGATCCCGTCGTCCGGCTCGCGCCACCCGTTCTCCAGGAACTCCATCAGGGCCCGCTGCAGCTCCCATGCCGGGCCGCTGTCGGGATCCTCGGGATGGGCGGATTCGTACAGCGCGGACATGACCTCGCCGTAGACGTCGAGCTGGAACTGGCCGGCGGCGGCGTTGCCGATCCGCACCGGCGCCGAACCCTCGTAGCCCGGCAGCCAGTCCACCTCCCATTCGTCCAGGCGGCGCTCACCGCCGGCGCCGTACATGATCTGCATCTGCGACGGGTCCCCGGCCGTGGCCCGCAGCAGCCAGGTCCGCCAGGCCATGGCCTCCTCGTAGAAGCCACCCCGCATCAGCGACTCGAGGGTGAGGGTGGCGTCGCGCAGCCAGCAGAACCTGTAGTCCCAGTTGCGGCCACCGCCGAGCGTTTCCGGCAATGACGTGGTGGGCGCGGCGACGATCCCACCGGTCGGCTCATAGGTGAGGGCCTTCAGCGTGATGAGCGACCGCACCACGGCGTCGCGGTAGTCGCCGTCATAAGTGCACTGCGCCACCCACTGTTCCCACCACTGCTCGGTGTCGGCGATGGCGTATCGGGAGTCGACGGGACGGGGCGGCGTCTCGTTGGCCGGGTACCACGAGAGGCAGAACGGGACGTTCTGCCCCTCGGTCACCGTGAACTCCGCCACCGTGGACAGGTCGGACCCGTGGGTCGGCACCGTGGTCCACAGCGACAGTGCATCGGGACCGGCCACCGCGCTCAAGGTGCCGTCGGTGCGACGCACCCAGGGCACGACCTGGCCGTAGCCGAACCGGATGGTCAGCTGCATCTCCATGGTGACCGTGCCGCGCACCCCTTCGACGAGGCGGACGACCTCGGGGTGCTGCTCACGGATCGGCATGCAGTCGACGATCCGCACCGTTCCCTCATCGGAGACGAATTCCGTCTCCAGGACGAGTGTGTCCCCCCGGTAGTGGCGGTGGGTGGCCAGGCCCGCGCCACGTGGGGCGATGCGCCACGAACCGTGGTCGTCGGTCCCCAGCAGGCGTGCGAAGCAGGCGCCTGAGTCGAACCTCGGCAGGCAGAGCCAGTCGATCGAGCCGTCCCGACCCACCAGGGCGACCGTGTGGAGGTCGCCGATGATCCCGTAGTCCTCGATGGGGAGCGCCATCACCCCTGTCTAGTCCCGCCGGGCGGGCGGTCGGCGGCGCACTGCGGCTGCGCCGCCCGGCCGGCTCACTCCGGAACGCAGCCGCCGGTACCGACCGGCGCACGCACCTGCTCGGCCGCGACCACCCGGGTCGCCACGTCGGGCGATGTCAGGGCGTACCCGATCGAGGTGTCCACCGTGGACCGCGAAAAGACGACACCGACCACTTCGCCGCCGGGAAGGACCAGTGGGCCGCCCGAGTTGCCCGGGCGAACGTCGGCGTCGATCTCGTAGACGTTGCGGATGGTCAGGCCGTGCCCGTAGATGTCCCGCCCCTCGGCCTGGAACAGTGCCATGACCCCGGCCCCGTCGGCGGTGAAGGGTCCGCCCTCGGGATACCCGAGGACCACGCCCTGGGTGCCCTGCGGCACGGTGGACGGGTCGAGGTGGAGCACCGGGGCCGTGAGACCGGGGACCCGGAGCACGGCCAGGTCGAACGAGGGATCGAAGGAGAGCACCTCGGCCGACTGCAGCGACGAGCCGACCTGGACGAGCGGCCGACGTATCCCGGCGACGACGTGGGCGTTCGTGACCACCAGGCCCGGTGCGGCCACGAAGCCGGAGCCCTCCTGGAGCACACCGCACCCGAACCCCTCCACCTTGAGCGTCGAGGGCCCGGCGGCCAGGACGGCCTGCCGGAGCGTGGCGTCGGTCGGCAGCGGCACCGGGCGTGCCGACGCCGGGGCGAGTGCACCGAGCACCGGAGGGAAGCCCTCCGCGGACAGGAACCCCTGCGCCTGGCTGAACACCGTCGGGGGCGGCGGCAGCATCCCGTCGAGGGCCTTGATGATCCTCGACTGCAGGATGGCGTTGTCGAGGGCGACCGACGAGCTGTTGACCATGGTGCTGGCCAGCAGCCACACCGTCACCAGGGCGGCGACCACGGCCACGAGCACACCTGCCGCGGAGTCGACCGAGCGGGCCGGACCCTGCGGCACGTGGCTCGTCAACATCCCCCCGACGATCCGGCCGACCATGCCGAAGCTGAAGGCGACCAACAGCATCGTTGACAGCGCGACGGCGGTCCGGGCGGTCGGCGAATGGGCCCACGCGACGGTCCGCGAGGCCAGGAGCGCCCCGACGAAGAGACCCGAGAAGAAGCCGATGATGGCGCACACCTGCACCAGACCACCCACCCGGGCCCCCTGGACGGCGGCCAGGACCGCCACCACGACCACGGCCACATCGACGGCGTTCACGGTGCGACCCGCCGGTCGTGACGCCGCGTGGCGCCGTCGGGAACGGGTGGGTCCGGCACGGATGTCACGGTAGACGGCGGCGGCACCACTGCGTCATCACCGGTGGCACAGCCCGTCCGTGGCACAATCTCGGGCGATCGGACCGTCCCGGCCTGCGGCCGATGCGGCGACCGGGCCGGCCGGAGTGGGAGGAGCGGTGCCAGCTACACGAGCCTCGACGCGGTCCCGGGGGCGGCGCGCCGCCGTGGCCGTCTGCGCCGTCGCCCTGGGCACCGTTTCCGCCTGTGGCTCGTCCGCGCCCGGGGCCCACCAGGCGGGATCGTCGTCGACGTCGTCGACGCTCGCCGCCCCCTGGCAGGGTACGGTCGTCGCGTCCGCCCTGCCCGCTCCCGTCCAGTCGCTGCAGGCGGTCTCGTGCGCCACCGCCCTGCGCTGCTGGGCGGTCGGGTCCTCCGTGGCCACGTCCGCTGCGAGCTCGGGACCGGTGATCGTGGCCAGCGTGAACGGCGGTGCGACCTGGAAGGTCCAGCCCCTGCCGACCGGCATCGGCTATCTCACCGACATCGCCTGCGGCACGACGCACACCTGCACGGCGGTCGGGCAGGCCGCCGGGTCCGGTGTCGGCCCGGGGGTCATCCTCACCACATCCGACGGGGGTGCCGCCTGGGCGTCGCAGCCCGTGCCGACGGGCACCACCGACGTGACCGCGGTGTCCTGCCGGGCGGCGGTCCGCTGCACGGCACTCGGCACCGTCGCCGGACGGGTGACGACCCTCACACCCGGCGGCGCCGGCGGCGCGTGGGTCCCCGCCGGCCCCCTGCCGCCGGCCGCGTCGGTGGCTACGTCGCTCGCCTGCACCGACAGCCAGCACTGCTGGGCGACCGCGTCGAACACGACCGACCCGTCCCACGCGGTCGGGTCCATCGACACGAGCGCCGACGGCGGGACGACCTGGGTCCCGCAGACCGTGCCGGCGGGGACCGGTGCCATCAACTCCGTCAGCTGCGTGTCGGGGGCCAAACGGTCGAACGGCAGCAGCGTCACCTGCACCGCCGTCGGCACCACCTCCACCGTCCTCAACGGCACCCGCACCGGGCAGGGCGTCGTCCTGACCTCGGGTGGCGGTGCCACATGGACGTCCGAGCCCGTGCCGCCGGACGTGGCCGACCTGCTCGACATCTCCTGCGGCGCCGGGCCGTGTGTGGCCGTCGGCGCCACTGTCGCCGCGTCGGCCGGCGGAGGTGTCGTGGTGCTCACCCCGGCGACCGGCGGGTCGGCGACCATCTGGCGTCGGTCCACCACCGTCGCCGTGGCCCTGCCGCTGACCGGGGTGTCGTGCGTCTCACTCGCCGCCTGCGCGATCGTCGGCGAGTCGGTGAGTGCCCGGCTCGCCACCTGATGCCTCCCATCATCCCGGACCCCGGATGACGACGGACGGGATCCCCCCGGGCGACCGTCCCCCGGATCAGCCGGCCTGGGACGGTGACGCCTACCAACGGCGCTTCGACGCACTCGCCGCCTCCGGCGTCGACGTCCACGGCGAGGTCGACCTCCTCATGACGCTCGCCCCCCGCACTGTCCTCGACGCCGGCTGCGGCACGGGACGGGTGGCCGCCGAGCTGGCCCGGCGGGGCGTCGAGGCCGTCGGGATCGACCGCGACCCGTCGATGGTCGCCACCGCCCGCCGACTCGCCCCCGGGGTCCGCTTCGAGGTGCTGGACGTGACGGAGGCCGACCTCGGGGAGCGGTTCGATGTCGTCGTCATGGCCGGCAACGTGCCCCTGTTCACTCCCGCGGGCACCCAGGGCGCCCTGGTGGCCGGATGCGTCCGACACCTACAGCCGGACGGTCGGCTGGTGGTCGGGTTCCAGCTCGGCCGCGGCTACGCCCTGAGCGACTACGACGCGGCCTGCAGCGCGGCCGGCCTCCAACTCGAGTCCCGCTGGTCGACGTGGGACCGGTCGCCCTCCGCCGACGGGGACGACTACGCCGTCTCGGTCCACCGCTCCGCCTGAGCACCCACGCCCGGCCGATGCACCGGAGGTCCGGTCAGGCGGCACAGGCCCGGTCTGCGATCATGGACCGGCGACGCGACAAGAACGGACCACCATGCGCAATCCCATGTTCGTCTACGACGAGCAGCTCACCAACCTGATCTTCGACTACTGCAGGTGGCGACTCTCCCTCGACCCCGTCCCCCTCGACTACGGCGGTGCCCTGACCGAGTCGCTGGCCGCCCGGCTCGACGGGCTCATCAACGCGGCCGGCACGGACCCGGCCGCCGTCATGGAGGTGTTCGACACGACGCTCGCCAGCGCCGCCGTCTCGGTGGACAGCCCCAAATTCCTCGCGTTCATCCCCGCCGCCCCGACCAAGGCCGCACTCCTGTTCGACATGGTCGTGTCCTGCTCGTCGCTCCAGGGGACGTCCTGGATCGAGGCGGCCGGCCCGGTGGCCGCCGAGAACCAGGCGCTCAGCGTGCTGGCCGACCTGGCCGGTCTTCCCGAGGGCGCGGGGGGCTGCTTCGTGGCCGGGGGCTCGGCCGGCAACCTGTCGGGCCTCATGGTCGGACGTGACACGGCACGGCACCGCATGGGCGACGACACACCGCAGCACCCCGTGGTGGCCATCAGCGAGGAGGCCCACTCCTCGGTGGGCAAGGCGCTTCACGTGCTGGGCATCGAGCCGCTGCTGGTGCCCTGCGACGACCACCGGCTGACCGGCCGTGCCCTGCGGGACGCGCTGGCCACCCACCCCCGTGGCGGCGACGTGATCGCGGTGGTGGCCACGGGCGGGACCACCAATGCCGGGATCATCGATGACCTCGAGGGCGTGGCCGCCGTGGCCGAGGAGCGCAGGCTCTGGTTCCACGTCGACGGCGCCTACGGTTGTGCGGCGCTGTTCGCCCCGTCGATCCGCCAGCGCTTCCGGGGCATCGAGCGGGTCGACTCGTTCGTGGTCGACCCCCACAAGTGG
>CAZULR010000135.1:0-6808 GCA_964621235.1 uncultured Acidimicrobiaceae bacterium | reverse complement strand
GACCGCGCACGGTCGACCGGTCGTGCACGATGGGGAGGGACCATGATGCACCGCCAGGCCACCCTCGACCCGGACCTCTTCCTGCCCGAGCCGGAGGCTGGCGAGCCGTGGGCGACGGTCGTCTCGGTCGACGACCACGTGGTGGAGCCGGCCCACACCTTCGAGGGCCGGCTGCCCGCCGCCCTGGCCGACCGGGCCCCCCGGATCGTCGAGACCAAAGCGGGCCACCAGGTGTGGGAGTTCGAGGGCGGGCGCTACAGCCAGGTCGGCATGAACGCCGTCGCCGGACGCCGCCCGGACACCGTCCGGCTGGAGCCCTTCCGGTTCGAGCAGATGCGGCCCGGCTGCTACGACGTCGACGCCCGGGTGTCCGACATGGACGTGAACGGGGTGTGGGCCTCGCTCAACTTCCCCTCGCAGATCTCGGGCTTCTGCGGCCGGGTGTTCTTCGCCGCCGAGGACCGTGTCCTCGGGGCGGCCTGTGTGCGGGCCTGGAACGACTGGCTCTTCGAGGAGTGGGCGTCGGTCCACCCGGACCGGATCATCCCGCTCGGCATCGCCCAGTTGACGGACCCCACCGAGGCCGCCGCCGAGATCCGGCGCAATGCCGCCCGGGGCTTCAAGGCCGTCGCCCTGCCCGAGCGGCCCCACGCCGTCGACCTCCCGAGCCTGTGGGAGCGGGAGCACTGGGACCCGATCCTCGAGGCCTGCGTCGAGACGTCGACCGTCGTCTGCCTCCACGTCGGCAGCTCGGGCATGCCGCCGATCCCACCCGGGGCGCCGGCCGTCCAGATCGGGGCCACCCTCTTCGGCCAGATGTCGCTCTCGGCATGTGCCGAGTGGCTGTGGTCGGGGCATCCGCTGCGCCACCCGGACCTCGCCATCGCCATGAGCGAGGGCGGGATCGGGTGGGTGGCCATGCTGCTCGACCGGCTCGACAACGTGGTCGACCGCTCCGGCTACGGCCTCGGGTGGGACGTCCGCCCGGCCGACGTGCTGCGGCGCAACTTCTGGTTCTGCACCCTCGACGACCCCTCCACCATCGACACCCGCCACCGGATCGGCGTCGAGAACATCATGGTGGAGACGGACTACCCGCACGGCGACAGCACCTGGCCCGACACCCAGGCCGTGCTGCGCTCGTGCTGGGGCCACCTGCCCGACGACGAGGTCCGGGCCATCTGCAGCGGCAACGCCGCCTCGCTGTTCCGCCACCCGCTGCCCGACGTGGTGCTGCCATGACCCCCTTCACCCCCACGCCCGACCGGTTGATGCCGGGGCTGACCGCCCGCCAGGAGCTGGCCCTGCTGGCCCGTGCCCTGTGGCGTGAGGGGTACGACGACCACCTCGCCGGCCACATCACCGCCAACCTCGGCGACGGCACGCTGCTGTGCAACCCGTGGCTCCTCACCTGGGCCGAGGTCCGGCCCGAGCACGTGCTGCGCATCACCCTGGAAGGGGAGGTGCTCGAGGGCGAGTGGCCCGTCCCGCTCGGCATCCCGCTCCACCTGGAGCTGCACAAGAGGCGGCCCGACATCGGCTGGGCCGCCCACAGCCACCCGCGGTTCGGCACGGTCTGGGCCGACCTGGCCGAGGTGCCCCCGATCCTGGACCAGTCCTCGGCCCTCGGCGGCGGGCGTCTCGTGCTGGTCGACGAGTACTCGGGCCCGGTCAACGACGCCGGCTCGGCCGGACGGGCGATCGAGGCCATGGGTGACGCCAGCGCGGCCCTCCTGGCCGGCCACGGTGTGTTCGTGCTCGGCAACTCGGCCCGGGCTGTCCACCAGCGGGCCGTGGCGCTCGAGCAGCGCTGCCGGGGCGCGTGGCACGTCCGCGCCGCCGGGGGGTCCGGGGCGACGGTGCTGCCCGAGGCGTTCCTCCAGCGGATGGCCGCCAGCGACGCCGAGGGGTTCCACGGCTTCTTCGAGGCCGCCGTGCGGGCCGAGCTGCGGGCCGACCCGACGTTGCTGGGCTGAGGGCGCCGGAGCCGCTCAGAAGAAGGGCTTGGGCAGGTCGATCAGGAAGACGATCGACGTCACCAGGATCAGGCCCCCCACGGCGATGAGCCCGATCCGGGCCGACCGCACGCGGAAGTGTCCGGAGATCCCGACGAGGAAGAGCACGGTCGCCAGGAAGACGGTGGTGCGCACGTAGTCGTCGGAGTGCCCACCCGCCGCCACCCCCTCGGCGTAGAGGGCGGACGCCTCGGCGTCGAGGGCGTTCGACTCGGCCTGGCCGGGCTGGACGTACTGCGGCATGTACGTCGGGCCCTTCGGGGCGTTGGTATTGGTGAACGGGTCGGTGGCGAGCCAGGCCTGGAAGGCGGTGTCGAACTGCGGGCGGAACCGGCGCTCCGCCACCGCCATGCCGGTCTGGTTGCCGGAGAGGTAGGCGATGAACCAGGCGTTGAAGGTCAGGCCGTCGAAGTTCTTGGTGGACAGGCCCTGGAGCTCGGCCCGGCTGGCCAGGTTCCGCTCGGCGTTGGCCTTGGCCAGCTTCAACGAGGACTCGGTGCCCCACTTGGCGGAGGCGAATCCCGAGTAGGCGGCCAGCACCGCCACCACGGCCAGGAGGGCGGCCTCCACGATGGTGAGCCGCCGGGTGAACCGGGAGTCCTCGTCGTGCCGGTCGGCCACGTTGTGGGCGTGGTGCTCGGCGATCTCCTTGCCGACCTCGCTCGCCGACAGTCCTTCGGGCACGTCGTTCCTCCTGGGGGGCGCTAGTCCGACCGGTCACCCCGACCGGCGACCGGTGTCCGGTCCGAGGCTCAGACCGTACGGGATCGAACGGCCAGTGCCGAACGGAACGCACCGACGACCTCGCCCTTGGTCCAGGGGGCGGGGGACATCGTGATGAAGTAGTCGGCCAGGGCCAGGTCGGCCAGCTGGTCCAGGTCCGCGTCGACGAAGCCGAGGTCGGCGAGCACGGGGAACTCGAGCTCGGTCAGGATCCGGTGCACCGCACGCACGGCACGGCTGCCGTCGCCCGAGCCGTCGTCGGGTTCGCCCATGGCATCGGCCACCCGCTCGAGCAGCTCGGGAACGTGGGCCCGCTCGCGGTCGAGGGTCTCGGCCAGCACCAGGCCGATGGTCAGGCCGTGGGGGACGTGCGTGACCCCGCCGATGGCCTGTCCGAGCGAGTGCTCGGCCGTGCAGTCGGAGATGTTCATGGCCAGTCCGGCCATCATCGACCCGCACGACATGGCGGAGCGGGCCGCCGCATCGGTGCCGTCCCGGTAGGCGGCGACGAGGGCGGGCGTCATCATCCGCACCGCCTCGAGGGCGATGGCGTCACCGATGGGGGTGCGCACCCTGGCCACCACGGCGGCGATCGCCTGGGCCAGCGCGTCGATGCCGGTGTTGGCCGTCATGGTCGGGGGCATCGAATGGGTCAGCAGGGGGTCGACCAGGGCCACCTGGGCCCGCAGGTTGGCGTTGGCGATGCCGTTCTTGCGGCCCGCCTCCGGGTCGGACACCACCGAGCCCCCCGACACCTCGGACCCGGTGCCGGCGCTGGTCGGGATGGCCACCAGGGCCACCTCGGGGACGGGGTAGGTGGGCGGCGCGGCCAGGAACTCGCCGAAGGTGCAGCCGAGCTGGGCGCACAGGCGCGCCGCCTTGGCGGTGTCGATCACCGACCCGCCACCCAGGGCGACGACGGCGGTCGCCCCGGATGCCACGAGGGCCCGGGTGGCATCGTCGACCATGGCGATGGTGGGCTCGGCCGCGGGCTTGTCGAACCGGGTCACGGTGAGGCCCGCGGCACCGTGCAGCTCGCCCAGCAGTGCGGCGGCGGCCGGGTTGAACCGCTCGATGCCCTCGTCGACCATGAGGAGGACCCGCTCGGCCCCCAACTCGGCGAGCACCTCGGGCAACGTCGAGGCCGTGCCCTCGCCGAAGCGGACCCTGACCGGGAGGTGGTTGCCGAACGCGGGGATGACGTGCATGGGGGCTCCGTGTGGATCGGGCGCTTCCGCCGCACCCGTGGTCGTCGGGTGCGGCGGGCGGCGCCGGGTTTCCCCGCAGGATGGCCGGTGGCGGCGCCGGTCGCAACCCGGGCACCGGCGGCCGTCAGTAGCTGGCCGTCAGTCCCCGCCGGCCGCCGCCCCGGGTGTCCGATCCGCGGCGAGGGCCTCGGCGTCGACCGGCCACGACACCTCGGCCGCCAGCCGGTCGGGGCGGCTCAGGCGGCGCTCGGGCCCGCCCTCCAGGAAGTCGAACTGGGTGGCGTAGCACCGGGCCGCCTCGAGCTTGGCCACCTGCTCGTCTGGATCGAGCAGGTGGGCGACGGGCCGGCCGAGGCCCGGTCGCAGGGGGTCGAGCCACTCCGCCCAGCGGGTGTCCACCCTCCCATCGCCCACCCTGCCGCCCGCCCTGCCGTCCACGCCGCCGCCCGGCCCGTCGTCCGATGCGCCGCCGCCCGTGACCCAGCCCGGCCAGCCGTTCCGGGTGGCGTAGGGCACGTCGGCGACCAGGTCGACGGACCGCCCGGTGCGGGCGGCGAGCGTGATGCCGGCAGCCCGGACGAGGTGGTGGTCGATGTGGCCGCCGAGGCCGGCCGGCACCACCAGCCGCTTCACGGTGTCCGGCACGACGTCGTCGAGCGCGACCACCAGCAATGCGGCGAAGGCGTCGCTGAGGGTCACCTCGGGAGCGCGGTAGGACTGCTCGACCAGGTCGACGGTGCGGAGCTCCCAGCCGAACCGCTCGGCGACCGCCCGGTCCTCGTCCCGACGCGCCGCCATCCGGGCCCGCGGGTCACGGGCCCCGGTGACCAGGTCGTGCGGAGCCGCCGGGGTGCCCTCCTCGGGGATCCCGGAGAACACGGTGACCAGGAGGGCCGAGCTGGGCCGGCGGGCGAGGACGTGCCACGCCGACAGGACGCCGTCGTCCGGGTGGGGGGCGAGGACCGCGGTCGTCGGATCGTCCGGGCCGGTGTCCATGGCCGCAACGTAGCGGGCCGACCGTGCCGGCGGTCACCGTCCGGGTGCGCCCACGCCGGTCGGGTGGGATCGGTAGCGTTGGGGGGTCGGCATCCCGGTGGTGCCGCCGGAGCCCTTGGGAGGGTCGCCATGGCCGTCGTGCAGGACCGTTCGGACGAAGCGAGGAGCGACCGCCCCTCGGGCGACCCGTCGTCCGGCCTGTCGGCCCGACGCGTCACCCTCGAGCCCTGGGACGTGCAGGTCGGCCCCGTGGCCCACCTGGCGGCCGAGCGGGCCCGACTGGGCGAGCTGCGCTTCGAGCACTTCGACGTCCGCCGGCAGGGTGCCACCATCGGAGCCGTGGTCGAAGGCCTCGACCTGTGCGGGCCGCTGGCCGACGGGGTGGTGTCCGAGCTGCGCACCGCGCTCGGTGAGTTCAAGGTCCTGTTCTTCCGTGACCAGCCGCTCACCCCGGCCCAGCACGTGGCCTTCGCCCGCCGCTTCGGCGAGCTCGAGGAGCATCCGTTCATCCCGGCCAATCCCGACCAGCCCGAGCTGGTGCGGTTCGAGAAGGAGGCCACCGTCGGCGGCTACGAGAACGGCTGGCACTCCGACGTGTCGTGGCGCATCCGCCCGTCGCTGGGCGCGGTCCTGCACGCCGTCGAGATCCCGCCGGTGGGTGGCGACACCCTGTTCGCCGACATGGCCGCGGCCTACGACGGCCTGACACCCGACGTGCGCAACCGGATCGACGGGCTGTCCGCCGTCCACGACTTCACCAAGGTCTTCGGGCACATGGTCAACGAGGACGACAAGGCGGCCATGCGCGAGCAGTACCCGCCGGTCGAGCACCCCGTCGTCCGCACCCACCCGGACACGGGCCGCCGGCTGCTCTACGTCAACCGGTTCTTCGTCGACCACATCGTCGGACTGGACCGGGACGAGTCCGACGCACTCGTCGACCGACTGGCCCGCGAGGCCGAGACGGTGGAGTACCAGTGCCGGTTCCGTTGGGAGGCCCACTCGGTCGCCTTCTGGGACAACCGGTCCGTGCAGCACTATGCGTCGAGCGACTACTGGCCCGAGCGGCGGGTCATGGAACGTGCCAGCATCGTGGGCGAGCGCCCCGTCTGACCGGGGGCCGGCCGGGGGCCGGACGGGTTGCCGGTGGCGGTCGCCGGCGGCCGGCGGCGATGGTGGCGGAATGCCACCACGCCGCCCGTGGACCGCCGATGGAGCGGGATGGGATCATGGAGTATGGACGTGGAGGCGGGTATGGCGGACGAAGGTGTGCTGCGGGACCGGGCACTGGAGGAGATGGAGCGGCTGCTCGAGTCGGCGGTCACGCTGCACGCCGACCTGCAGGAGCACACCGCGGTGTGCCGGCAGGTCATCGAGCGCATGCGGGCCGGGGACCAGGTGGCGCCGATCCTCGACGACGTGCAGTCGGACAAGCTGCGGCCCAAGCTCACGGACTCGCTCGGCGCCTACGAGCGGCTGCGGCACAGGGCGCGGTTGCGCCTCATCGCTCTGGGCGTGTCCCAGGGCATGACGCCGGGTGACATCCAGCGCCACTGGGCCATCACCCGGCAGCTGGCGAGCCGCGCCCTGCAGGAGATCAGGGAACTCGACTGATCCTGGGCTACTCGGCCTCCATGGCGGCGGCCAGGGCGGCGGGATCGCCCCACATGGTCTGGATCTGCTCGAGACTCTTGCCCTTCGTCTCGGGAACGAAGCCGCGCACGAACCAGAAGGTCACGGCGCAGAACGCGGCGAACACCCAGAACACCCCGGTCGTGGTGATGAGGTCGACCAGGGTGAGGAAGAACTGGGCCACCAGCCATGCCGCGAACCAGTTGGCCGCGGTGGCGACGGCGACCGCCTTGC
>CAZULR010000134.1:0-6862 GCA_964621235.1 uncultured Acidimicrobiaceae bacterium | reverse complement strand
GCCCACCACGGTCGGCGACGTCGACCTCATCGCCACCTACGGCTTCGACCGGGCGATCGGCAACAACGGGGCGCTCACGATCCCCGCCAACCTGTCCGGACTGCCGGCCGTGTCGATCCCGGTGGGCACGATCGACGGGGCCCCCGTCGGCATGCAGATCATCGGACGCCACCACGAGGAGCAGGTGCTGCTGGAGCTCGCACTGCGGGCCGAGCGCGAGCGCCCCTGGCCGCTGGTGGCACCCACCGCCGGCGCCTGACGGGAACCGGCGCCACCGGCGACCCCCACCACGCCCCGTGGCGGATCGGGTAGAACCTGTTCCATGCGCGTTGAACTCTGGGTCCCTACCGCCACGCCGATCTCCACCCCGGAACTCCTGGCCTTCATCGGTCGAGAGGCCGAGGAGCGCGGGTTCTCCTGCCTGTGGGTCGGGGAGCACGTCGTGCTGTTCGAGGAGTACGCGTCGTCGTACCCCTACGCCGACGACGGCAAGATTCCGGCGCCGCCGGGCTCGGGCCTCCTCGAGCCCCTCACCACGCTGTCGTTCCTGGCCGCCCACACGTCGACCGTCCGCCTGGGGACGGCCATGGTGCTCCTTCCCCAACGGAACCCGGTGTACACGGCCAAGGACGTGGCCACGCTGGACTGGCTGTCGGGCGGACGTGTCGACCTCGGGATCGGCGTGGGCTGGCTGGAGGAGGAGTTCCGGGCCGTCAACGTCCCGTGGCCGCAGCGGGGCCGGCGGACCGACGAGTACCTCGACGTCCTGGCCGCCCTGTGGAACGACGAGACGTCGTCCTACGAGGGCGAGTTCTACTCGCTCAACCCGTGCCAGATGTTCCCGAAGCCCGTCCAGGCGCGCGTGCCGATCCACATCGGGGGCGAGTCCGACGCCGCCCTCCGGCGCGTGGCCCGGGCCGGCGACGGCTGGCACACCTTCAACCGGGCGCCCGACGAACTGGCCGGGCCGCTCGGCACGCTCGATGGCTACCTGGCCGACCGGGGTCGGAGCCGGTCGGACATCACCGTGACGGTGTGCCCCTACTTCCAGCCGCTCGACGCCGACATCGCCGCCCGGTACGCCGAGGCCGGGGCCGACGCCGTGGCCGCACTGCTCATCCCGATGGACGAGGACTCGGTGCGGACCCAGCTCGACGGGCTGCTGCCGGTACAGCGCCGTGCCTCCACCCTCTGAGCCACCGGGGACGTTCGACGCCCGACGATTCCTCGACGCCCAGGACGTCGACCGCACGTTCGACCGCGCCGTCGAGGAGCTCGGGGCCGGGGCCAAGCGGACGCACTGGATGTGGTTCGTCTTTCCCCAGCTGCGCGGCCTCGGCTCGAGCCCCACGGCCCGCCACTTCGCACTGGCGTCCCTCGGGCAGGCGGTCGACTACCTTGAACACCCCGTGCTGGGGGCGCGGCTCCGACGGGCGACCGACACCGTCCTCCTGGGGCCGGCCGACGATCCCGACCAACTCCTCGGGCCGGTGGACGCCCTCAAGCTGCGTTCGTCGATGACCCTCTTCGCCCGTGCCGCGCCCGACGAGGACCGGTTCACCCGGGTGCTCGCCCGTCTCTACGACGGGGAGCCGGACCTCCGGACCGTGGAGCTGCTGGAAGGCGGATGAGCGGCCTCCCGTCCGGCCGGGCACCCGGCGCCAACCGGTCCTTCGGCCCTACCGGCCGGTGCCGCCTTCTCTAGGCTGGAGAGACGCAACCGAAAGGGTCTCCCACCATGTCTCCTGTCGCACTCGTCACCGGAACGTCCTCGGGCATCGGCCTGTCGACTGCCGTCGCCGCCGCCAAGCACGGCTTCACCGTGGTGGCCACGTTGCGCGACGTCGGGAAGGACGCCGCGCTGCGCGAGGCCGCCGGCGCGGCGGGCGTGACACTCGACATCCGCAGGCTGGACGTCGTCGACGGGACATCGATCACGGCCTGCATCGACGGCGTGGTGGCCGACCACGGCGCCATCGACGTCCTGGTCAACAACGCCGGCCGGGGGTTCGTGGGCACCATCGAACAGGTCTCGATGGACGAGCTGCGCGAGGTCATGGAGGTCAACTTCTTCGGGGTGGTGGCCACGACGAAGGCGGCGCTGCCGCACCTGCGCGCCTCGGCGGGACGGGTGATCACGGTGACGAGCGTGGGCGGAGTGGTGGGCCAGCCGTTCAACGAGGCCTACTGCGGCGCCAAGTTCGCCGTCGAAGGCTTCATGGAGAGCCTGGCCCCGGTGGCCGCCACCGTCGGCGTCCACGTATCGGTCATCGAGCCGGGACCGGTGTCCACCGAGTTCGTCAACAACGTCGGAGTCGACGTCGAGAAGATGTTCGCCGAGGGCGGCGACTACACCCCGGCGATGAGGTCCTACCTGAACCACGTCATGGCGGAGTTCGCCAACCCCGAGTCGGCCCAGACCGCCGACCAGGTGGCCGACGTCGTCCTCACGGCCATGGTCACCGACTCGCCGTCCTTCCGCCACCAGACGTCGCACTGGGCGAAGGACTTCTGCAGCTACAAGATCAGCGACCACGACGGATCGGCTGTGGTGGGCATGACCTCGGACTGGGTCAGGTGACGCCGGCCCGAGGGCCCGGCGCCCGGGGTCAGTGGGTGACCCAGCCCACGGTGCCCAGGCACATCTCGTCCGATGAGCCGTCGCCCCAGGTCACGAACCGTGCCGGCAGCTTGCGGAGCGACGGCAGCTCCTGGCGGAGCGTCGGGTCGTAGGTGCAGGTGACCTGGACCTTGTCACCCGGTTCGGCCCAGGTGTCCTTCGGCGAGGCGTAGGACCGCTGCCCGTCGAAGTTGTAGTGGGCGACCGTCGCCAGCACCGTGGACGTCGAGCCGTGGAGCAGCGTGATCGTCTCCGACTGGCCGAGGAGGTGCATGTGGGGCGTCGCGCCCAGGATGTGCATCGGCCGGTCGACCGGCCACTCGCACGTGGTGGTGACGAGGTCGCCGTCCATCTGGGGATGGTTCGGGTCGTGGTACGGCGCACAGGCCTGCTCGATGGCGCCGAGCAGCACGGCCGCCTGCTCGCCGGTGCGGGAGACCAGGTCGGCGATGGAGGCCTGCCGGTCGCAAAGGGGGCCGGTCACACCCGTCGGGCAGGGCAGGTCCGGTGGGGCCACGTACTTGGTCGACTCCAGCTGCTGGAGGTGGTTGTGCGCGGCCGGGACCGTGGTGATCCGGACCCGGCTGCGGTCGGGCGAGGTGCCGGCCAGCAGGTTGTAGTGGATCTGCATGACGACGAGGCTCCCGGCCGGCATGGCGATCGCCGTGCCCGCCGGAGTGGGATGGGCGACGATCGGCCCCGGCGCCCAGCCGCCGAGCCAGGTCGTGTTGTCGAACGTGCCGTTGGGGTTGAGGGGGGCGCCGAAGCAGCTCCACCCCTTGCCGTGGCTGCTGGCGTCGAGGGAGCGGGCCTCGTGGGCCAGGTTCGGCGGGATGAGGAAGTAGATGGCGTGGTGGACCTCTTTCCTGGCGCCGGGCAGGAACTCGCTCGAGACCAGCTCGCGGTCGGAGGTCAGGTGGGGATCGAGCAGGAAGCAGTGGTACACGTCGGTGGAGCCGTGGACGGCGGCCGTCGCCGGGGCGAAGCTGGTCGTCGGACCGAAGGTGGCGGTGGCCGAGCCGGCCGCGGCCGTCGCGCCCGACACCGCTCCCGGTGCGACGGCGGCGAACGTGGCCGCCAGCACCACGCACGCGGCTCCGAGCAGGCGGAGGGAGGGCCCCCGGGACATCATCCCTACGACGCTACCGGGCCGTCGGCGCCCGCGCCCGCGCGGCCGTCCACGGCGCCGGGGCCACGCGCCCGTTCGGCCAGCCACGGATCGTCGAACCAGGTCCGCAGCGCGAGTCGGGCCGGCGGCAGGTCGCGGTAGACGAGGACGGCCCCGCCGGTCGGCGTGCGGCGCAGGGCATCGGGCGGTGCCAGGCGACGGAGGGCGGGCGACCGCGTCGTGCTGGGTCCGGACCGCCCGCCGGACGTGGTGGCCGGCAGGTGACGCTCCTCGTCGCCGACCAGGTGGCTGGCGTAGTCGAGGGTGGTCGGGTCCGAGATGCCGGACAGGAACAGCTTGGCCCGGTGGTTGTTGACGACGGTCGTCGCCCGGGGCCCGAAGCGGGCCTGGATCTGGGCCAGGTCGTGCCACACCGTCACCAGCTGGATGCCGTGGCCGGCGGCCGTGGCGGCCAGCGCGTCGAGGTCCGCCATCGGGGCGATGTTGGCCGCCTCGTCGAGCACCACGAGGAGCGGCGGATCGAGGGGCCGACCCGATCGCGCCACCCGGTCGTAGGCGCTGTCCAGGACGGCGCGGAGGACACCGACGAAGAGCGGGGTGAGCCGGCGCTGGTCGTGGGCCGGCGCGCACAGGTACAGGGTGTCCGACCCCGCCGACAGCTCGCCCGGGTCGAACTCCCGGGCACCGAACGGCGCCGCGCCGGCGAAGGGCTCCAGCAGGGTCTCGAGCGTCGTGACGATGGAGCTGCGCTGTCGCTCCTCCTTGCCGAAGGCCGACCGGGCGGCATCGACCGCCTCGGGCACGCCGGCGGCAAGGAGCAGGTCCAGCACCTCGTCCTCCTCGAAGGTCTCGACCCAGTGGACGACCTCGGCCATGTCGCGGCCGGCGGTGGCCGCGGCGAACAGGAGCGGGGCGAGGAGTCGGGACGCCGTCGCGTACCAGAAGTCGCCGTCGGCCATGGTGCCGACCTGGGACCGGCCCACCTCGGTGAGGGTGGCCGCCGCGCGCCGCGCGCCCGGCCACGTGCGGGACGCCGGCACGGGCGACCAGGCCACCGTCGGCAGGCCCGTCGACCCCGTCGGGTCGAAGCAGTGCACCTCGCCCACCGAGGCCCGGTGCCGCGCGGTGTGCTCGAGCAGGTCGCCCTTGACACTGGCCGCCACCACCGGGCCGGTCCACCCCAGGATGGCCGGAACGGCGAACCCGGTCGTCTTGTGGGACTGGGTGGGTCCGAACACGATGACCGACTGGGCCCGCTCGGCGGCGACCAGCCGGCGCCCCACCCGGCCGAGGACGAGGCGGCCCGCCGGGGGCGGCCCCGACGGCTTGACGACCAGGTCGCCGAGGTCCGAGGGGCGGGCCCACCGGGCGGGGGGCGCGGGTGGAGGAACCGACGGCCGGCGGCCGGACCCGCCCGGACGCCAACCGCTCCGGCGGGTCGGTCCGGACGGCCGGGTCGGGACCGACCGTCGGCGCCGGAGCGCCCCGTGCCGGTCGGTGCCCGCGAGGGAGGCGACCACCACGGCCAGCGCACCCACGACCAGGGGCAAGACCGTCGGCGCGTTCACCACTCTGGTCCAGTGGCCCCGGGGCCTGGCGACCCGGGGCTGTCGACGTCGGCCATGGCGCGGTCGGTGTCGACCAGCCACGCCTCACTCCGGCCGAGCCGGTGCTCCACCAGGAAGGAGCGCCGCCCCACCTTCCACAGTGCGGTTCCCCGGCCCAGGGTGCTCACCAGGCCGGCCTCGGTGTCGGTCAGGCCGAGCAGCTCACCGGTGCGGGCGACCTCGCCCGGGGACTGGGCGTAGACGACCCGGGTCTCGGAGTCGGCCAGCAGGCCCTCGGCCAGGCCGACCTGCTCGCTGCCCGCGGCCCCCACCGCGGCCAGGTCGGACAGTCGGTGGAGAACGGCGATGTTGGCCACACCCATCGCCCGCGACAGCTTCCAGGAGGACTGCAGCCAGCGGGCCACCCCCAGGTTGCCGAGGATGGCCCACGCCTCGTCCACCACCAGCAGGATCCGGTTGCGGTGCCGGGCCTCGACGGCGCTCTGCAGCCAGGCGGCGGCGCAGGCCATCAGGACCCCCAGCGCGGGCGAGTGGTAGACGGCGGACAGGTCCAGGACCACCAGCGGCCCGTCGAGGCGGAGCCCGTCGGTCGTCGGCCCGTCGAACATCCCGCGCAGGTCGCCGTGGACCAGACGGCGCAGCTCGAGCGCCGCGTCCCGCCCGTCCTCGACGAGCTCGGGCCGCGTGGTGCGCAGGTCGGCGGCGGCCCGCTCGTCCGGCTCCAGCAACGCCTCCACCACCAGGGGCAGGGTGGGCGACGCCATCGACCGCCGGGACGCCACGCCCGTCGCGGCCTGGAGGGCGGCGTCGATCGCCGCCCGCTCCCGCGGCCGCAGGTCCCGGCCCAGGCACGACACGGCGAGCGACGCGGTCAGGGCGGCCCGGCGCGCCGCCGAGCCGTCACCCCCGCCGTCCACCGACGCGGCGACCCCGCCGGTGTCGAGCGGGTTGAGGCGAACGGGTCCACCGGGTCGAAGGGCCACGGGACGAACGCCCCAGGCCTCGCACAGCGGCCCGTACTCCCCCTTGGGGTCGATCACCCAGGCACTGCGGCCGAAGACGGCCTGGCGCCAGAGGTAGGACTTGACGAAGCTGCTCTTGCCGCGGCCGATCTGCCCGATCACCACCATGTTGGGATTGGTGACCACGCCGGCCCGGTAGAGGGCGAACGGGTCGTAGACGAACGAGCCGCCGAGCACGTCACGGCCGATGAGGACGCCCCGGTGGCCCAGCCCCGCCTCGGCCACGAGCGGGTAGGCGGCGCACAGGTGACGGGTGGTGGCCACGTGCGCCGGGAGCCCCGGTCCTGTCCGGGCCGACCAGACCGGGCTCACGTCAGGCCCCGTCCGGTGGGCAGGAGGCAGAGCAGCGCCGCGTCCTGCTGGCCGTACAGCCGGCGCACGTCGAGACGCGCCTGCCCGGCTGCCTGCTCGAGGTCGGCGCACGCCTCGACGAGGTCGCCGGCGCTGTCGGCGGTCACCCCCAGGTAGCCGGAGTAGCGGAACTGGGCATGGCCGTCGGTCAGCTCGACGTCCCGGTCGTCGA
>CAZULR010000133.1:0-6978 GCA_964621235.1 uncultured Acidimicrobiaceae bacterium | reverse complement strand
GCACCGTCCTCGGCCGGGGCGCAGGCGGCCAGCACCCGGTCCATGTCGACGCCGGTCGAGCGGAGGATCTCGAAGGTGCGCGCACTGACCACGTGGGCGGCCGGTGCGGCGAGCGCGCCCGTGCGGCGCTCGACGACCACATGGTCGATCCCCTGCCGTCCGAGGAGGAGCGAGGTGACGAGACCCACGGGTCCGCCGCCGACCACCAGGACCGTGGTCACCGCCGGCAGGCCGTCGAGCGCCGCGCCGGGTGCGTCCGGCGTCACAGCAGGCCCTCGTAGGCGCCGCCGTCGAGCTGGAGGTTCTGGCCGGTCAGGTAGCCGGAGCCGTCGCCGCACAGGAAGGCGCAGGCCGCGCCGACCTCCTCGGCGCGGCCGAGCCGGCCGGCCGGGATGGTGGCCGCGATCTCGGCGTAGGCCTCCTCCAGGGTGATGCCGCGGGCCGCCACGGCCAGCTCGGCCATCTGGCGCTGCCGGTCGGTGTCGATGCGCTCGGGCAGGAGGTTGTTCACGGTCACGTTGTCGGCCACGACGTCACGGGCGACCGCCTTCATCACACCCGTCAGCCCCGCACGCGCCCCGACGGACGGGGTCATGAGGGCGTGCGGCGACTTGACCATGGCGCTGGTGATGTTGACGATCCGGCCGAAGTGGCGCGCCCGCATGCCGGGCAGCACGCCCTGGACGAGCTCGATGGCACCGAGCATGTTCGCCTGCAGGGCGTCGGCCCACGCCCCGGCCGACACGTCGGTGAACACGGCCGGCGGCGGTCCGGCGTTGTTGGTCACCAGGATGTCCGGATCCGGGCAGGCGGCCAGGAGCCGCTGCCGCCCGGCGCTGTCCGACAGATCGGCGGCCACTCCGCGTGCCTCCACGGCGAACCGCCCGGCGATGGCGGCGGCCACCTCGGCCGCGCGGTCCGCGTGGCGACCGTTCACGACCACCACCGCGCCCTCGGCCGCCAGTGCCTCGGCGCAGGCCCGGCCGAGGCCCCGCGTCGACCCGCACACCAGCGCGGTCCGGCCCCGGATGCCGAGGTCCACCTCAGCGCCCCGTCGCCGCCCGGGCGCGGGCGAGGTCGTCGATGTCGGCGGGCAGGAAGAAGTCGGGACGTGACGGGCCGGGCTCCCACGAGGCGATGGTGAACGGGTCCCAGTCGTCGCGCCGCTCCTCGGCCTCCCAGGCCGCGTCGTCCGTGATCTGGTCCATGTCGCTGAACAGCTCGAACATCCCGCCGGCCGGGTCCAGCAGGTACCAGAAGAGGTTGGCGCCGAGGACGTGGCGCCCGATGCCGTAGACCGACGCGTCGGGCCGTTCGGCCACCACGCCCATGCCGGCCAGGCCGATGGCGTCGACGTCGTCCATCTCGACGGCGTAGTGGTTCATGCACGGCACCGGGGCCGGCATCACGAGGAGGTTGTGGTGGTCCGTCGAGCAGCGGAGGAAGCAGCCCACCCCCTGGTCGATCGTGTCGGACACCAGGAAGCCGAGGCCGTCGCGGTAGAAGGCGACGGTGGCGGCCACGTCGGTCGAGCCGAAGACCACGTGCCCGACCCGACGCGGTGGGGTCGCCTCGGCGCGCACGGCGGCCGTCGACCGCCGGTTGACCCGTTCCCGGCGGCCGGGGCCGTTGAGCTGTCGCGGCGGAGGCGGTGCCAGCGGCTCGGCGCGTCGTACCTCGACGACGACCTCGTGGTCGGCCAACGGATCCTGGCAGCACAGCACCCCGTCGGACAGGCTCGACGCCACGCCGAGTCCGTCGAGCCGGCCGGCGATCGCCACCAGGTCCGCCTCGTCGGTGCAGCCGAGTCGGAGCTCGGACACATGACGGTAGGGACCCTCGGCCACGCGCAGCTGGGACGGCCGCGCCGCGGTCCCCAGCGTCGAGTGGTCGGTCCGGGTCATGCCCAGTCCCTCCCAGAAGGCCACGAGACCGTCGGGGTCCGGGACGGAGAGCTGCAGGTCCAGCAGGTCACAGAGTGGCATGGTCATCTCCTCGTTCCCTCGGACGATATCCATTTATTAGGCATATGTCTATCTTGTTTGTCGACCGTCCACGCTGTGTACAGTTGGACGATGGCGAGAGTACCCGTGGTGGAGGGGATTGGGGCGGCCCCGACCGTGCAGTCCGCGACGATCCGACCGCCCGAGACGCGCGGGCGTCCACGGATCCGGGAGGACGACGAGATCCTCGATGCCGCCCTGCGCGCATTCGCGTCCCAGGGCTACGACGCCATGTCGCTCCGGTCCCTCAACGCCGAGCTCGGACTGAGCCACGGCACCATCAGCCAGCGGTTCGGCACCAAGGAGCGGCTCTACTACGCAGCCATCGACCGCGGGTTCACCACCTTCTTCGAGGACATCGCCCGTCGACGCGCCGGGGCCCTCGGGGCGGACGCGGACTCCGGTGACGTGGACGACCTCGACGAGCTGCGGGTCACCATCCGCTCGTTCCTGGGTGCGGCCCTGCTGCGGCCCGAGCTCGGGCGGCTGATGAACCAGGAGGGGCTGAACCACTCGCCCCGGCTCGTGTACATCGTCGACAACGTGCTGGTGCACCTCTTCGCCACCGTCGGCACCGTGCTCGACCGCCTCCGCGCCTCCGGACGCATCCGACCGGTGTCGGCGAGGGCGCTGTTCTTCCTCGTCGCCCACGGCGCCGAGGCGCCGTACACCCTGCGCGCCCTGTCCGAGGCGTTCGACGTGGTCGACGGCCCGCTCGACCCCGAGCGACACGCCGACGACATGACCGAGCTCATCATGCGGGGGATCCTGGTCGCCTGACCGCCGCACCCGGCCGCCGCGGTGACGGTCACGGCCGCTCTCCTAGAGTGCAGTGACCGCAGTGACCGAGGAGGCGCAGGGCATGGGCAAGAACGTCATGATCACCGGGGCTGGATCCGGCTTCGGCAAGGGTGCCGCCCTGGCCCTCGCCGCACGCGGGCACTCCGTCATCGCCACCACCGAGACCGAGGAGCAGGCGGTGGCCCTCCGGGCCGAGGCCCCGGAGCTGACCGTCGAGAAGCTCGACATCACCGGAGACGACGTGGCGGCCGCCGCGGGCTGGGACCTCGACGTGCTGATCAACAACGCCGGCGCCGGCCAGACCGGCCCCCTGGCCGACGTCCCCCTCGCCCGCGTGCGTCGACTCTTCGACGTCAACGTCTTCGGGACCCTGGCCGTGACCCAGGCCGTCCTGCCGCGGATGGTCGCCCGGGGACGCGGGCGCGTCATCATCATGTCGTCGATCTCCGGCGTGCTGTCGGCTCCGGCGTTCGGTCCCTACTCGATGACCAAGCACGCCCTCGAGGCCATGGGCAAGGCCCTGCGCACCGAGCTGGCCGACCAGGGCGTCGACGTCTGCCTCATCAACCCCGGCCCCTACCTGACCGGCTTCAACGACCGCATGGCCGACTCGATGTGGGAGTGGTTCGGATCCGACGCCGTCAGCGCCGGTGCCACGCCGCTGTTCGAGATGATGCGCGATTTCGTGAAGAACGATCAGCGCGACCCGATCGAGGTCGTCGACCGACTGGTCGAGCTGACCGAGGCCGAGACCACCGAGGAGCACAACTTCGTCCCGCCGGAGCTCGCCGCCTTCCTCGGGGGCTAGCGGTCCCGGCCGGGCCGCCCCTCGCCCCGCCCGGGCCGAATTCCCGCCGGCGGGGCTGACGTAGTGCCAGTTCAACGGGTTATTGGAGAAATTTCCGAGAAATCGCTCAAGTTTCACCCGATCGGTGCCGATACGGCGAGTGGAGAGCGATAGATCCTCCGTCATCGTCCTCCTCCGAGGCCGATCGACCGGGGCCCCTCAGCCTCCGACCCTGGTCCTTCTCGACCAGCCGCAGCTCGGCCGGGATCCGGCCCGTCCTCAGCAAATCCGGGTGTAGGCGCGTCGCTGCGCCTGCCTGACCAGGGAATTCGAGAAATTGCAGAATTTCTCAGAAATTCTCTCAAGTTCCCCGGCCTCCGTGCCGATATGGGCTCAGACCGAGCGCTCCGTCGGTCGCTCGCCGGGGTCGGACCCGGCCGGCAGGAACAGGGCCAGTGCCCGCCAGCCGAGCAGCCCGAGGCCCACGAAGGCCAGGGCCACCAGGACGAAGGCGGCCACCACCCCCTGTCCCGAGGCCAGGCGCAGGGCCATCGCCACCGCCACGCACACGGGCCACACCAGCACTGCCGTCGGTACCAGCGCGGCCGGCGACCGCCACGCACGACCGACGATCCATCCGACGGCCAGCCCAACGAGGAAGGGCCAGGCGGTGCGGGCGATGCCCGCGGGGGTGAGCCCCTCGGTGTGGGACGTCCGTCCGAGCACGACGAACACGAGCACCCACGCCACGTCGAGCAGTGCCGCCGGGACGGGTCCGACCCGGCTCACTCGGAGCCGGCCGACGGTGCTCCTCGCCGCGTGCACGTCGCCCGGGGCTCAGGCGTCGGGCAGGCCGGGATGCTGGCGGGCCACGATCGGCAGCAGGATGCGCCGGGGGGACAACCAGCCGACGGCGGCCGATGCCTTGTTGGGCAGTCCCGGGATGGCCACCGCCTTGTTGTCGTCCATCCCGTCGACGCCCACCCGCGCCACCTCGGCGGCCGGCACCCAGAAGAGCTTGGGCATCGAGTTCGCCATCTCCTCGGGGGCGATGCCCGCCGCCTCGGCGAATCCGGTCTCGACCGGCCCCGGGCACAGCGCCGTGACCGACACCCCGTGGGGACGCAGCTCCTCACGGATGGCGTGGCTGTAGGAGAGCACGAAGGCCTTGGACCCGCCATAGCCGGCCTGCCCGGGAATCGGTTGGAAGGCCGCCGTCGAGGCGACATTGAGGATGGCGCCGCTGCGGCGCTCCACCATACCGGGGGTGAACAGGACGCAGAGGTGCACGACGGCCTCGACGTCGGTGCGCACCATCGCCAGCTCCCGATCGGGGTCCGCCCGGTAGACGGGCCCGAGTGTGGAGAATCCGGCGTTGTTGACCAGCACGTTCGCCGACAGACCGAGCTCCTCGAGCCGACCGGGCAGGCCGGACCGGGCGTCCGCGTCCGTCAGGTCGGTCGGGAGCGCCTCGACCCGGACCCCGTGACGGCCGGCCAGGGTCTCCGCCAGCTCGAGCAGCTTGGTCTCCGAGCGGGCGACGAGCGTGACCCCGAGACCCCGGGCGGCCAGGAGGCCGGCGATCTCGACGCCGATGCCGGAGGAGGCTCCGGTGACGAGGCAGGTGCGGTCGGGATTGGGTGCGGGAAGGCTCATGCCCGAAGCGTACGCGCCACGACCGTGGGGCGGCCCCGGGGGTCAGGGGCGACCAGGGCCGAGGTGACGGACCCGTCGTTCCTCGATGTCCCGCAGATGGAGAGCACGACGGGCCAGCAGCCACCGTCCGTCCACCCGGACGTAGTCGTCGGCGTAGCGGAGGTACCAGATGGTGTCGAGGCCCCCGGGGGAGGCGCCGATCCCGTCGGCAGCGAGATGGTGGGCCACCCCGACCACGACGCCGGTAGCCGTCGCACCGTCCACGTCGTAGGCGGCTCCGAGGACCGCGTGATGGGTGGCGTGGTAGCGCGCCAGGCCCGAGGGGATCTGTTCGAGTTGCGCCCGCCCGGCCCGTCGGACCGTCGGAGGCGCGCCGTCGCCACCGGGACGGGGCACCCACAGCTCCCCGTCCGGGGTGAACAGGTCGGCGAACGCCGGGCCGTCGAGGCGGTCGACGGCGGCCGCATAGCCGAGGGCGATCCGACGGAGGGCGTCGGCGTCGTCAGGTGCCGCGGACCGCCCGATGCCACTCAGGACAGCGGTCCGAACCGTTCGGCGAATGCGGACACCTCCTCGGCCAGGCCGTCGAGGTCCTGGCTCATCGACGTGGAGAGGAGCATCCGATCGATGCCGGCGGCCTCGGCGGCCGCCACCTCCTCCTCGGTCGTCGTGGGAAGGTATCCCGACACGGACAGCTCGACGGCGTCGGGGTCCCGACCCACCCGCTCGGCCGACTCGCGCATCTGGCCCACGCGCAGGGTGAGGTCGTCAGGGCCGAGTCCGAGCGGCTGGAACCCGTCACCGAGTCGACCGGCACGACGGGCCGCCGCCTCACTGTGCCCCCCGATATGGAGCGGCACCCCACCGGGTCGGTACGGCTTGGGGAACGAGTGCGCGTGGGCAAAGGACACGAACTCGCCGTCGAACGACGCCCCCTCCGGCCCCGAGTCGGCCCACAGCACCCGCATCGACTCGATCGTCTCGTCCATGCGCCGGCCGCGTGTCCGCGGGTCGGCGCCCGTGGCCCGCAGCTCCTCGTCCATCCAGCCGACACCCAGGCACATCCGGACCCTGCCCTCGGACAGGACGTCGACGGTGGCGATGCGCTTGGCCAGGACCACGGCCTGGTGGTTGGGGACGACGAGGACACCGGTGGCCAGGGTGATCCGGTCCGTGACCGCGGCCAGGAAGGCCATCAGGTCGAGCGGGTCGGGGATCCGACAGTCGTCGGGCAGCGGCATCCGGCCCGAGGCCGCATAGGGGTAGGTGCTGGTGTAGTCGGAGATCACCACGGCGTGCTCCACCAGCACGATCGACTCGAACCCCGCAGCCTCGACGTGGCGGGTGAACGCCGTCATCCACTCGGGATCGGCGGTGGCTCCCGTGCGGACCGGGGGGATGATCCCGAATTCCATGGACTCGGCTCCTCGACTGGGTGCTCGCCCGGGGTGCCGGGCCGGCGGACGACCGAGCGTAAGCCGGGTCGGCGGGCGTCGCCACCGGGATCCCGGTCGGGTCCTCGCCACCCGCTCGGTCCCCCGGTTGGGTAGCCTTGGAGAGCGCCGGATCCGGCGGACGCCTCACCACCGGGTGAGCGGGAGCGGACCATGGCGAACCCTTCGATGAGCGAGCCAGGCGACCCCACCCCGAGCGACGGACGTACGCGCCGCCATCGACACACCGCCGGGCGCGACCCGATGAGCCGTCGCCAGTTCCTCGGCTGGACGCTGG
>CAZULR010000132.1:0-7036 GCA_964621235.1 uncultured Acidimicrobiaceae bacterium | reverse complement strand
GCCGGGGACGCCACGGGCAGGTCTTACTCCTAAGCCGCACCATGCTCAGCAACCATGAGTTGCCTTACGTGGGTCGTTTTGCCTGCGACTGGCTTCGACTTGCAACCACAGACCCGCACGTCGCTCACACGGCGAGCATACGCCCGCAGGTCGCGAAAGTTAACTGATCGGTGCGCAGTTCACCCAGCCGTCATCCAACCGAAACACGGGTGCAGATCGGTTGCCGGGCCCGTGGGCGCCCACCGCTGGTCCGGCCCGGCGGGGTCGGTCGGCAGGCGGGACGGGCACGCGGGACGGACCGGCGTCCGCGGGGTCGGCCCGGGCTCAGGCGCCGTCGCCGGCGGCCAGGACGTGCTTGATGTCCTCGACCACGGGAACGGGTCCCGGGTCTACCCCCTCGTGACAGGCCAGCTGCAGAGCCACCATGTCGCCGACGAGGGCGAGGTCCAGGAGCTGCGCGAGGTCGCCCTCGCCCGAGGCACGCACCTCGATCACGTCGGCCATGACCTCGCGCAGCGCCTCGGTCACCAGGTCGAAGCCGCGGCTCACCTGAGGGTGCTCGGCGTCGTGGCGCAGATTGACCAGCGTGATGAGCTGCCGGGTGGCGTCGCCGTTCAGTCCCCAACCGGCGACCTCGTTGTGGCAGAGCTCGGGATGCACGTTCCAGAACGCGGGCGACTTGGCCGACTCGTTGATCTGGCACTTCCACCGCAGGGCCGCCGCGGCACCGAGGTCCTGGCTGCTGTGCACGAGTGGGATCGTCCGGCCGATCCGCCGGGCCGTCTCCTCGGCCACGTTGCCGCCGCGCCCGAGCTGATCGCGCCGGCGCGTGAGCTGGTCGACGGCGAGGTCGATCCACTGCTGCGCCCCGGGGAACAACCCGATGCCCTCGAGCAGCACGAGCGGCGGCACGGCCATGGCGCCGAGCGCCGTGCGGGCCTCCGGGATCGACACCGGCACGGGAACGAGCGGCACGTCCCATTCACCCGACAGCCGGACAAGTTCGCCGCCCCCCGCCACCACGACCAGGGCCGCGCCCGCCTCGTATGCGGCCGTGGCGGCCTCGACGGTCTCCTCGGTGTTGCCCGAGAACGACACGGCCAGGACGAACGAGCCGGTCCCGACGTAGTCCGGCGGTACGTAGCCCTTGACCACGGTGACCGGCACCGGCATGAACGGGGCGGCCACCGCGGTGAGAACGTCACCCACGAAGCCGCTGTCCCCCATGCCCAGCACGACCACGTTCTCGACGTCATCGTGGGCGGGCAGTCCGTCGATGTCCCGTGCGGCCGCGGCGGCGGCCACCACCTGCTCGGGCAGTCCGAGCGTGGCCTCCCAGATTCCCCGGGAATCGACGACCGTCGGCGTGGTGGTCACTCGCCCGCGGTGGTGCTCGTGGTGACCGCCCCGCCCGCCTCGGCCTTGGCGTTCAGCCTGGCGTCCTCGGCCGCTTCCACCGTCGTCGCCTCGTCGATCAGCAGCACCGGGATGCCGTCCCGCACCGGATAGGTGCGGTGGAGGCGGGGATTGAACAGCACCTGCTCGTCGGCGAAGTACAGGAGCGGGCCCTTGTCCTCGGGGCACGCCAGCACCTGGATCAACAGCGGGTCAAGCGTCATCGGTGGTCCTCTCTGGAAGTCGTGCAGGTGAGTTCGTGTGTCCGGACGTCGCCCTCAAGCGCCGAGCAGGCGGGTGATCGCCTCCTGCACCTCGGCCACCCGGGCGGCGCAGCTGGCCTCGTCCGGTGCCTCGACGTTGAGACGCAGGAGCGGCTCGGTGTTCGACGGACGCAGGTTGTACCACCAGTCGCCCCGGTCCACGGTCAGACCGTCGAGCCGGTCGGCCGTGCCGAGGGCACCGCCCGCGGCCTCGACCTCGGCCGCCATCAGCTCGACGGCTCCCGCCGGGTCGTCGACCACCGTGTTGATCTCGCCGGAGGCGGCATAACGCTTGAACGGGGCCAGCAGCTCCGACAGCGGCCTGCCGGTGACGCTGAGCAGCTCGAGCACCAGCATGGCGGCGATGATCCCGGAGTCGGCCCGGTAGTTGTCGCGGAAGTAGTAGTGGCCCGAATGCTCCCCACCGAAGACCGCCCCGGTCTCGGCCATCACCTGCTTGATGAAGCTGTGGCCGACCTTCGTCCGGACGCCCACGCCGCCCTTCTCGGCGATCACCTCGGGGACCACGCGGGAGCAGATGCAGTTGTAGAGCACCGTGGCGCCCGGGTGCTTGTCGAGCAGGGTCGAAGCCACCAGGGCCGTGGTCAGCGAGCCCGACACCGGCTCGGCGTGTTCGTCCACCAGGAAGACCCGGTCCGCATCGCCATCGAAGGCGAGGCCGACGTCGGCGCCGGACGCCAGCACCAGCTTCTGGAGGTCGACCAGGTTCTCGGGCTGGATGGGGTCGGCCGGATGGTTAGGGAAGTTGCCGTCCAACTCCGGGAAGAGGATGTCTACATCGAACGGCAGGCCTTCGAAGACCTTGGGCGCCACCAGGCCTCCCATGCCGTTGGCCGTGTCGGCAGCCACCTTCAGGGGGCGCAGCACCGACGTGTCGACGAACGAGCGCACGTGATCGGCATAGGCGTCGAGGACCGAGCGGTGCTCGAGCGTGCCCAGTGCGGCGGGGTCGGCCTCGGGCGGTCCGGTCGTCGCCCACGCGTCGAGCAGTTGCTCGGCGGTGGCCTGGATCTCCGCGAGGCCCGTGTCGCGCCCGATCGGCCGCGCCCCCGACATGCAGAGCTTCAGACCGTTGTACCTGGCCGGGTTGTGGGAGGCGGTGAACATGGCCCCCGGCGCGTCGAGGCTCCCGGCGGCGAAGTAGAGGAGGTCGGTGGAGGCGAGTCCGAGGTCGACCACGTCGGCGCCTTCGGACCGTGCCCCCAGGGCGAAGGCCTCGGACAGTTCGACCCCGGACTCACGCATGTCGCGTGCGACGAGGATCGTCGGGGCCCCGGTGAACCGGGCGACGGCCACGCCGATGGCGCGGAATTGGAGGGCGTTGAGCTCGTCGGGGACGATGCCCCGGATGTCGTACGCCTTGAAGACGGTGGAGAGGGAGGCCATGGCCGGCCCATCCTAGGCCAGGGCTCCGTGACAGGATCTGGAGATGACCGGAACCTCCGCCGATGAGCCCGTCGTCCCCGACCGGCGGCACACGCCGGGGCGTCGAGGAGCACTCCTTGCCCTGCTCGCCACCATCGTCTTGACGGTGCTCCCGGGCATGACGGCCGGTCCTGCGACTGCCGGTCCCCGCTCCGTCCGGACGGCCGAGGCAGCCACCGTGAACGGCCTGGACGACGCCACCGGTCCCGCCCCACGCACGGTGATCAGCAGCCACCTGATCGTCGCCTCCTCCTCGGGTCCCGCGGGCGGCGAGCGCCTGGCCGCCACCGACGGCGGAGTCTTCGCCTTGGGTGACGCCGCCTTCTACGGCTCCATGGGCGGCACGCCGCTCAACCGGCCCGTGGTGGGTATGGCCGCCACCCCGGACGGTGGTGGCTACTGGCTGGTGGCCTCCGACGGCGGCATCTTCGCGTTCGGCGACGCCGGCTTCTACGGCTCCATGGGCGGGTCACCGCTCAACCGGCCCGTGGTGGGCATGGCGACCACGATCGACGGTCGTGGCTACTGGCTGGTGGCCTCCGACGGTGGCATCTTCGCGTTCGGCGACGCCGGATTCTACGGCTCCATGGGCGGGTCGCCGCTCAACCAGCCCGTGGTGGGCATGTCCGCCACCCCGGACGGTGGTGGCTACTGGCTGGTGGCCGCCGACGGTGGCATCTTCGCGTTCGGCGACGCCGGATTCCAGGGCTCGACCGGCGCGATCTCGCTGGCCTCGCCGATGGTGGGCATGTCGGTCGACGCGGCCACCGGCGGCTACCGGCTGGTGGCCGCCGACGGTGGGGTGTTCTGCTTCGACGCACCGTTCGCCGGCTCGGCCGTCGGACTGGTCCGGCGGGCGGTCGTCGCCCTCGACACCGCCGGGACGGGCTACCGGGTCGTCGCGTCCGACGGCGGGGTCTACGCCTTCGGCGGAGCGCCGTTCCTCGGGGCGGTCAGCGTCCCGCCCCTGGTGGGGGAAGTCGTGACCATCGATCCCGGACACAACGGAGGCAACGGCGCCGACCCCGCATTCATCGACCGGCCCATCGACGGCGGCGACTTCACCGAACCGTGTGACACCGCGGGCACCACGGACCTCGACGGCTACCCGGAGCACGCCTTCAACTTCGACGTGGCCACCCGCCTGGCCACTCTGCTCACGGCGGGGGGCGCCACGGTCGTGCTGACCCGGTCGACCGACACCGGCGTCGGACCGTGCGTCGACGTCCGGGCGGCCATCGGCAATCTCGCCGGCTCGGACGCAGCCATCTCGATCCACGGCGACGGTGGGCCGACGGGCGGGCGGGGATTCGCCGTCGACGTGCCCGTGCCGGTCGTCAGCCCGATCAGCGACGACCGCGCCATCGTCGGGCCGTCCGGCCAACTGGGCGACGACGTGCGCGATGACTTCCAGGCCGCCACCGGTGAGCCGGTCTCGGACTACGCCGGCACGAACGGCATCGTGCCGCGTGCCGACCTCGGGGGGCTGAACCTGTCGACGGTGCCGAAGGTGCTCATCGAGTGCGCCAACATGCAGAACGCCGCGGACACCGCCAACGTCGAGTCGCCGCAGTGGCGCCAGCAGGCGGCCCAGGGCCTCGCCGACGGGATCACCGCGTTCCTGGTCCAACGCGAGCTGCCCTGACGACGGACGAGCGCGGCACCCGCTGCGGGCCCGCCGGTCGGGCTATCCCGTCCCCTCGTCCGAGAGCAGTCCGACGACGTCCTCGGCCAGCGCCACGCACAGTTCGTCCAGGAGCCGCATCCGGGACTCCAGGTCGGCTGCGACCAGGAGGTGCTGCAGGTCGAGGGAGACCAGCGGCGCCATGTCGCACAGCTGCCAGCCCACGTCGGCCGGCGAGCCGGAGATCCGCAGGCTGTGCGGGAGCGCCGGCACGTCGCCCATTTCGGACAGTAGCGAGCGCAGCCGTCGCAACGATGCCTCGGCCCCGGCCAGGACCGCATCGCTGCAGTCGGCCGCGTCGTCGGGCAGATCCTCGACCAGGGCCCGCGGATAGGGGTCGTCGGCCAACCAGCTCGCCACCCGGATCCGCCGTACCCCCGTGGCGACCACGAGCATGCGACCGTCGTCGAGCTCGGCCACGTTGGCGATTCGGGCCACGGTGCCGACGCCGACGCGCACGTCGCCACCACCCACTTCGGAGCCCCGCTCGATCAGCACCACGCCGAATTCACCGTCGGCGTCCAGGCAGCGGGTCATCAGGGCCCGGTAGCGCTCCTCGAAGACGTGCAGCGGCAGTCCCGCACCCGGGAAGAGCACCGAGGAGAGGGGGAACATCCCCAGTTCGTAGGTCATCGGGTCGCACCCGCCGCTCTACGGGCCCGACGGGCCCGACCGGCTCGACGACCGACGACGGCGAGTCCGATGACAACCGCCAGGGAGACGACGGTCACGGCCTGACCCACCCAGTCGGCCGGCACGTTGCCGTAGGTGAGGGTCACGTCGTTGCTCGTCGGCACCACCACCATCAGGTTCGGCGCCGCCCGGTACGGCCCTTGCGCCCCGCTGGCCGTCCAGTTGGGGAAGTAGGAGATCCGAACCTCGACCGGGACGCCCACCCGGTCGACGTGGAAGCTGACCCCGGCGTCCGACTGGCGCACGTCGGACACCGTGACCGAAGGCTCGGCGACGGACGGAACGTCCGTGGACCCGACCGGCACACGGGTCCACGTCGCCGGTCCGTCGGCGGCGGGGACGACGTCCCAGCGGGACGGGTGGTCGTACCAGTCGACCGCGGGCGACAGCCAACTGGACTGGTCGGCACCGACGCCCCGCCACACGACCGGCTGGTGGGTGAGGGGCACCACCAGTTGGGTGTCGGCGATCCGGTAGACCTTCCAGGTCGTGTCGAGGGCCTCACCGTTGTAATTGGTGCTCCACGGCCCGGTCGATCCGACGAGGGTGGCGGCGGGGTCCGCGGCCACGGCGCTCTGTACGGTGGTCGACGACGTGAGGAGGTAGCGCACCCCGAGCTGTTGGAGGTGGCGGATGCCGAGCGGGACGTCGAGACCGCCGTAGGGGAGCCCCACCACCGCGTTCGAGGGGTTGGGGGACAGCTCGTTCTGATTGATGAAGTGGAACGGGGTCGTCGACGCCGACTCGAACAGCAGTCCCTCCATCGAGTCGATGCACCCGTTGGTGAAATAGGGCAGGAGCATGAGCGACTCGGTCGTGCCGAACCGGTTCAGCGAGGGGTCGTACTCCCACATCGCCCGCCCGCACCCCTCCGACGCCCCGACCGTGGACATCATCTTCAGAACCGCCTGGAACTCGGGGTAGTCGGGTTTCCTCTCGTAGCCCGAGTAGTTCCACTCCGCCCACGCGCTCGGTTGGTCGGAGCCCACGTGGACGCCGATGTTGGCCAACGTGGTCGACGGCAGCACCAGCGGGGGAACGACGGCCAGGCACGCTGCGGCCAGGGCGATCAGGGGGCCCACCACCGCACCCGCGGCCACCGCGACCGGCACGGGGCGGCGGAAGCGCGTCACCCGCATCCCGGGTGACCAGACCCCTGTGTCCATCGTGAGTAGGTTCCGGCGCAACGAGCGCACCCAGACGTTCAGCTGCCGGCGGCGCCACCAGCGGGCGACGAAGCCCACCACCTCGGCCAACGCGTAGCCGGCGAGCAGGTAGAGGCAGAGGAACCACAGCGGGAGGAACCGGACGTTGTAGAGCTTGGAGGCCGGGTCGACGATCATGGCCATCGCCGAGAGCCCGGCCATCACCACGAGGAACAGGGCCACACGGTTGCGCCGGACCACCATGAAGGTCACGCCCACCAGGTCGGCGATCAGCACCCACCGGGCCGACCCCGGGAAGAGCAGATGGGGGTAGCCGAAGACCTTCGTGTAGCCCATGTTCGTGGTGTACGGCTGCTCCGCGTAGAACGGCAGCAGCCACCAGGCCGCCA
>CAZULR010000131.1:0-7062 GCA_964621235.1 uncultured Acidimicrobiaceae bacterium | reverse complement strand
GGCTCGGTGACCCGGGTCCTGATCGACTCGACCGACGGCGACCGGACCTGGACCACCATCGGGGTGTCCGAGAACATCATCGCCGCCTCGTGGCAGGCCCTCTGCGACTCGGTGGTCTACGGTCTGCTCCACGCCCCGGAATTCGACGCCTGAACTGGACATCCGTCCACGCCGCGTGGCACGTTCTGTCCGAGGACCACGGTCAGGTGACACCCTGACCCCCGTTCCACCCCGAGATCCAGGAGCACCCGGTGACCCAGCCCAGTTTCGTCCCCGTCATCGAGGCGGACCAGGTCCGACGCGCCTACCAGCTGCACGTCCCGTCGGTCTGGACGGCGTCACGGCCTTCCGAGCTCCGGGGCACCAGTGCACCGGCCGGCAGCTTCCTCGGCACGCCCGGCCCGGACCAGGGGTTCGCGCTCAAGCTCGCCCGTCGGTTCGAGGACCGGCTGGTGCTGGCGCCAGGTGAGCACGCCGAGGACGCCCTGTCGGGCTGCACCGCCGTGGCCATGCGCCGGGCTGCCGGCTTCGGGCGGGCACCGGTCATCCACGACCTGACGCTGGCCTTCACCCTGTGGGGCTTCCTGGAAGGTGCGCCCGCCGACCTGGTGGCGACCCGTGAGCCACTGTTCCGTGCCGCGTCGCACCACTACCAGGTCCAGCGCACGATCGCCGACTGCGTGCCGACGACGACCCTCCGGCTCGCCCCGGCGCAGGTCGCCGAACGCCTGACCGACTGGCGCGAGTTGCTCGACCTGCCGGCTGGCGACTGAGCGTTGCCCGGACGCTCCCTCGGAGGAGCGGTCCCGGAGCCATCGCGGGGACCCCGACTGATCGGACCGGCGCTCGACGAGCGGTCGGTCCTCGCCGCGTGGGCGTCAGTCGGAGGTCCGCGTGATGGTGGTTGGTGAAGGGGACGGTGCGATCGGCGGTGCACCGACGGTGGTGCCGGGCGATCGGAGCCGGTGGCCCCGGTCGGTCGGCGGGAGGGTCAGCGGTGCAGGCGCCAGCGGCGCTTGGCCGACGCGCCGGTGAAGGCGCCGACCTCGGCCGGGGTGCGGGACGAGCCGGCCATCACCAGGTCGTCCTCCGAGACGGGCCCACCCGACCGGGGGGCGTCGAGCGAAGGACGCGGTTCGCCGTCGGTGTAGTTGACCGTCACGACGTTCGCCAAGCTGGTCCCGGCGACGGCCTGCTTGAACAGGTCGGGGTACATTGGACCCGCCTCCGGACGCCGATCGGACTCGCCGTTCCAGGTGGGCTTGGCGTTGAGCTCGGGCACCGGGGACGGGGCCGACGGCGCGACGGCGGCACTCTCGGCCACCACGACCAGCTCGGCGGCCTCGGCCTGCAGCGAGGGGTGCAGTTCCGGCGGGTGCCACGTCCCGTCACTGGCCAGCCACCATCCTGGTCCTTGCGGCTTGTCGCTCATTGTCGGTGTCTCCACGTGTCGTGCCGGTCTTCGATCCCGGGCGGTCCCCGGACACCTGTTGCATCGGCTGTTGCCCGGGCCGTCTTGAGCGATTCGCCGAGATCGACAGCCCGATGCGTCCGACGCCGCCACCGGTCGGAAACGTGGACGGATGGAGAACCCCATTCACCCTGACCGACATCCACCGTGAATTCCGCGCCTCGCGGCGGAAGTTCGCCGAGGACCGCGTCGCCCCGAACGCCGCTGCCGCTGACCGGACTCGGCCCACCCGCAGGCCTCGTTCGACGCCTGCCGCAAGCTGGAGCTCGACGGCGCGCTCTTCCTGCCCCCTGCGCCTCCCGCGGAGGAAACGGTGGATTGCGTCGTCAATTCTGACGATTGCCAGTGCGCGAGGTTGTCGCTATATTGACCGGCAGACTCGGTATTGAGCGGCGGGCTTGCTCACGGGACGGAGGCGGCGTGCGGACAGGCGGAATTGTGTGGCGCGGGTTCAATTCTGGGGTGCGGAAACGTTCGCCGTGGAGACCCGCCACCCGTGCGGTTGTTGCCGTCACTCTCACGGCAGCCGGTCTCGCCGCGCTGGCGGTCCCGGCTGGCGCCACGGGCTCGGTCGACGCCACCAACTACGGCGTGACCTGCACCGGCCAGACCGGATCCATGGGCTTCTCTCCGCCGCTCAGTTCCGCGGTGGTCACCGGAACGGAGACCATCACTGTCTCCAGCAACTTGACCGGCTGTACCGCCAAGGTGCCGACCGGCGGAACCGCGATCACAATCAGCAAGGGGACGGTTACCGGCACGCTCACCGCGCCGCTCAACGGTCAGTCGGGATTCTCGGTGTTGACGGGTTCAGCCGGGTCCATCGCGCCAACCGGCAGTCTGTCCGTCGCCTGGTCGACGGCGACGGGCTCGCCCACCCTGAGCTCGGGGCCGACGGTCATCAACGTGCTCTCGACCGGGGTCGGATTCAGCGCCTCCGGCGATAATCTGTTCGAGGGATACGTCAATCTGACCATCCCCGGGGCGGTCAAGGGAACGGTCAGCGGCTCGTTCTCCGCAAACTCCGTCTACTCCTTCGACAGCTCCCAGACCGAGGACACTGTCGGCCAGCTCATCACGCAATCGAGCATCAGTTCGCTCGCGCTCAACGGTGGACTGGCGGTGCTGGGTGTCAAGCCCACGCTGTCCGTTTCGCCGGCCTCATCGTCCACCTACTATCCCCTCAGCGCCCCGACCACCGTTCCCTACTTCGCCGAGGCCAAGTACGGTTCCACGAATTACGACGTGAGCCAGCTGGTCGACTGGTCGGCCACCAATCCGGGCATTGCCACCCTCCAGGGGACGAGCTTCGACTGCACCAATCCGACCGGCGGCATCAGCAACTGCGAGAACTTCCAGGTGGGTGGAGTCGGTTCGACGACGGTGACGGCCACCCTCGGAACAGTCAGCGCGTCGACAACGACCACCGGCCTGGCCAACCTCGCCATCGTCACGCCGAGCCCGATCCCCGACGCGGTGGTGGGCAAACCCTACTTCTGGCCCATCACCACCACCGGGGGAGCTGCGCCGTATGTCCCGAGCATCCCGAGCATCCCCGCCACATTGCCGGACGGCTTCGCGCTGCAAAGCAGCCCGATGGGCATCGTCGGCACTCCGACGTCGGCGGGAACCTATGAATTCGCTGTTGAGGTGACGGGAGGCGACGCCAACCCGGCCTGCGATCCGGTGTGCAATGTCGCCTACACCGACTTCACCGTCACGGTGGATCCGACCGCGGCTCCGCTCAGTATCTCGACTACGTCCCTCCCCGGTGGGACGGTCGGTTCGGCCTACGAGCAGGTGGTCTCCCCGAGCGGCGGAGCGGGCGACACGCCGACGCCCTACTCGTGGACGGTGACGTCGGGCAGTCTCCCCGACGGACTCACACTGAGTTCCGCGGGCGTGATATCCGGCGCGCCCGCCTCCGATGCCACCGGCACCTCCACCTTTACCGTCAAGGTGAAGGACGCCTCCGACCAGACCGCCACGCAGAGTCTCTCCATCACCGTCGGGCCCGGTCTGTCCGATGCGCCCACGCCCCTTCCGGCCGGAACCGTCGATGTCACCTACAGCCAGGCACTCGCCACTCCCACCGGTGGAATCGGCCCCTATTCCTTCGCGCTGGAATCAGGCACGATCCCCTCGGGGCTCACCCTGAACGCCGACGGGACCATCACCGGCACCCCCACCGACGTGAACGTCGGACCGAACGCGTTCACCGCCGTGGTCTCCGATAGCTCCGATCCGACACAGTACGTATCGCTCCCGGAATCGATCACTGTGGATCCGGGTATTCCGGATACGCCATCGACCACGGTGGCCACAGTCACGTCGCCGGTCCTGGTCGGCAATGGGGCGAGTTTCACCGCTTCGGTGAGTGGGTCCGGAGGAGTGCCCACGGGAACCGTCGCCTTTTCCCTCGACGGCGTCCCGGACTGGACGCACTGCACACTGTCGGCAGGGAGCTGCGCGTTCTACGTGCCCGATGACCCGGCCGGCACCTACCCGGTCGGCACCTACCCGGTCGTCGCCACCTATTCGGGTGACTCTGTGTTCGCGGGCTCCTCCGACACCCTCAGTCTCACCGTCAATCCTCCGACCCCGACAACGACCACCGTCACTGTGGATCCGGCCACGGTGTCGTCGGATGCCACGGTGACCTACAGCGCAACGGTGACGCCGGAGACGGAGATGGGCACGCTGGATGGTTCTGTGGACTTCTTTGCAGGGTCCACCTTCCTCTGTGGCACCTTCGACAGCTCGGGGCCCTATTCGTGCACGGCCACCAATGCACCGGTAGGGACGGACACCATCACCGCCGACTTCAGCCCACAGGGTCTGAATTACGCTGCCTCCTCAGGCACGACAACGCTCACCGTCAATCCGAACCCACCCTCGGTGACGACGGCGTCGGTGAATCCCACGGTCAGCACGAGAGGCACCGTCACCTTTTCGGCAACGGTGGCACCTGCGTCCGGTCCTGGGACACCGACCGGCACGGTGACGTTTGCCGACAGCCAGGAGCCGTTGTACCCGATCTGCACGGCCCCGCTGAGCGGAGGTACCGGATCCTGCACGGGCGTCGATGACTATGGCGGCATCGAGACCATCACTGCCAGTTACAGCGGTGACGGCTCGTTTGCACCGTCATCGGGCACGACGACGCTGACGAGCTACGTCACGACCAAGTCCGACATCAAGTGCACCGGACTGTCCACCGCGTCCGGCAACGCCACCATCAGCGGCTGCACCGTGCCCGGGTACAGCGGATTGAAGACGGCGACCGCGCTCTCCTCGGTCCTCCTTTCGGGAGGGGCGGTCACGTTCAGCACCGGCACCACGTCGGTGCTGTCTGTCAGCTCGACGTCACCGGGCCAGGGGTCCTGCACCAGTGGAGAGACCGAGCACATCACGACCGGTATCGTGGCCAGTGGGACGACCGATCCGGGCTTCCCGGTGAAGTTCAAGGTGTGCGAAAGCGGATCGGGTAAATTCACGATCGTGCCGGGCCAGAAACTGAAGATGTAGCGAGCTTTCGGGTCGTCCCAAGGCATTCACCCGACGGCGACCACGATGGCAGGGCCTGAGATCTGATCGTCGGCGTGGCGAAGGACGGTGGTACCTGCGCTCCCGCGGATCTCCGCGTGGCGCCGGCCCCTTATGCCGTCGGCTGGTCGGGTGCGCCCGGCTCCCCCTACCATTGCGGCACCCCTCCGGTGGCCGGAGGCGGACCGTCCCCGGGCGGGGAAGCGCGTCACCCCGCCGGGCGTGGTGACCGAGGGATCGGAGAGGGCTGGAACGGATGGGTCTTCGCCGCAGAGTGAGACCGACCCGGCCGGGGGAGGACGGCACCGGTTTCGGCGACGACCGGGGGATCGACGAGGAGGGCGAGCTCACCTCGGCCCCCGCCTTCCTCGGTTACATCTGGTTGGTGCTGGTGGTGCTCACCGTGCTCGAGGTGGTCGACGAGCTGTTCGGCATCGTCGGACCGCTGTGGGTCTACGACAGCTGGGTCCACGACCTGGTCCTCGCCGCCTGCGCATTGCTGGTCCTCGGTCGGGCCCGGTTCGAGCCGATCACCCGACGGGCCTGGATGGCGTTCGGCCTAGCCCTCTCGCTCTGGTTCCTCGGGAGTGTCGCCTGGAGCCTGGCCTACGAGGGTCGACCGGTGGCCCCATATCCGACCTTCGCCGACGTCCCCTGGCTGCTCTGGTACCCGCTCACCGCAGTCGGAATCTTCTCCCTGATCCGGGTCCGTGTCCCGCAGTTCGAGCTGCACCGCTGGATGGACGGAATCGCGGTGACACTGGTAGCCCTGGCCGCAGGGTTCGCCCTGGTCGTCCAGCCCGCGGCTGAGCACACCCCGCATGGGCGGCTGGCCACCGTCGTCGACTTCAGCTATCCGGTGCTCGACGTCCTGCTCATCGGGGCGGTCCTCGGTGTCTACGGGCTGCTGGCCTGGCGTCCCGACACCATGTGGATCCTCATCGGGTTGGCCGTGGTCAGCATGTCAGTGTCCGACGCCGCCTTCGCCGTGCAGGAGGCACGGGCGGTGACCACCGACCACCGCTACGACTTCGTCTGGACGGTGGGGGCGCTTCTCATCGCCCTGGCCGCCTGGGTGCGCACTCCGGGTGCCGATCTCAACGCGGAGCGGGCCACCGGGATGCGGGCCGTCGCGCTCGCGCTCTTCGCCCAGGCCTTGGCTATCGCCATCCAGGTCTACGCCATCTTCCACGAGGTGGGCAGGAGCGAGCGCATCGTGACTGTGGTGGTGCTGGTGGTGGCGTCGGTGCAGATCATCCTCACCCGGCCCCGCGGAGGCGCGGAGCCTCCGCCTCGACCGGCGGAGGGTTCCCCGCTCGAAGATCCCACCCGAGCCTGATCAGCCGACCAGGAAGCGGAGGACCACGGCGGTATGGTGCCCGCTGAATATGGCCCCCTGGATGGAGGCGGTGTCGCGTTGGTCTCCGCAGACGAAGACGCCCTCGCACCGAGTGGGCACCTGGTTCATCGGAGATTTCAGCCGAAGGCGGTGGGGGCGCTCGCCAGACCGAGGAACCGCTGGACGTCGTCGGCGTCCTCCGCCAGCTCCCAGCCGACCGTGGGAGGGATCTTCTCGAGCGGGACGTGGTCACTACTCAGGAGGGACGGAAGGCAGCCCCTCAACTCCGCCGACTCCTGCCGCCGAAGAACCGAGCGGAGTACGACCCCGAACCGATCTCTGCAACCGAAGCGAAGGCGGCGGTCGCCGCGGCGGCGCGCATGGTGCGAATCGCCGAGCAGACAGTGAAACAACTCGGGTGCTGAACCCTGTGATCGGTTGTTTCGAGGTCTGCTCCCATCCCTACCTCATCCGTACAACTGGGCGGAACCGGGCGGAATAAGCACCGCTCGAATCGGAATAGACCCAGGTCAGCGCACTGTGGGCACCCAGCTGGACCCCCGGAACCGAGCACCGAGGTCTACGAGGGCTGAGTCGCGCCCTCCCGTCCGCCGGGCGTTCCGTGGGTGATCCGTACCGGGTCGCGCATCTCTCCACCGGGCACGGGACCGTAGGGTGCATGCGTGACCAAGTACGTAGGGGACAG
>CAZULR010000130.1:0-7103 GCA_964621235.1 uncultured Acidimicrobiaceae bacterium | reverse complement strand
CGGTTGATGTAGGCGGTGATCTGGCTCCTGGTCGCCACCACCACGATGAAGTTGCTGCCGATGATGGTCCGCAGGTCGTCCATGGCGAACACGTCGGTCGGATTGGACGCTGCCACCACGGGTACGCCGTTGTCCGTAGCAATGACGATCACGTTGTGGTGACGGGCCGTCGTCTCGGGGATGACGCTCGCTGACGACAGGTCCACACCCACGGTGTCGAGGTCCACGAACTGGAGCCCCATCTCCTGGGCCATTCCCCACATGAGGTCGGCCTCGGTGACGAGCTTCTGGTTGGTCAGGATGCGGGCGATGCTCTGCCCGGTGAGATTGTGCTCCTCGAGTGCGAGGCTCATCGCCTCCACCGGCACCCGGCCACCCTCGACGAGCGCCCGCGCCAGCGGCGGGAACGCGGCCAGCGTCTCGGTATCCGGCACCCCGGTCGTCGGATTCTGCGTCTGGTAGTTGGCCACGGCCTCGGCCACGAGGTCAGCGGCGTCACGGTCGTCGGCGTCGTCGGCTTCTGTCGACGCCTCCCCGTCGCCACTCTGTTCGAGCGTCCGTGCCAGGTCGGCGAGTTGGTCGTCAGCGGCCAGGCCCGAAACTCCCGCGGCCCCCATGTCGTCGAGTCCCGGCATCGATGGAGCCGACGGAGCCGGAATATCGAGTGAGGGCAGGGTGGTCCCGGTGCCGTTCGACTGCCCGAAGTCGGCCAGCGCCTGGTCGAAGGCGTCGTCGGGGACACCGATCTCGGCGGCGAGGTCCCCGAGGGACGTCGCCACGACCGGTGGTCCGCCTTCGCGGAATGCGAGATCGAGGTACTTGTCGATCTGCTCGGGTGTGGCCACCACGGAGATGAAGTCCCGTCCCAGGCTGGCCCGGATCGAGTCCACGGCGAGCAGATCGTCGGGATCGGCCGTGGCGACGACCGGCGTGCCGAACTTCCGCTTCACGGCCACGACGTGGTGGCGACGCGACACCTCGACCGGCAGGATCGCCGCCGCGGTCGGGTCAACTCCGTAGGTGTCGAGGTCGACGAACTCGATCTCGCGTTCGCTCGCCATATACCTCGTGGCCTCCACGTCGCTCATGGATCTCCCATCGGCACACTCGGGGCAGAGATTGAATGGGATTCTGCGACGGACCGTGAGCTGACCCGCCCGCCCGCCGTGCCAGTGACCCGTTCCGACGGTCACCGGCACCCGCTCCCTCGGGATCCACCCCGTCCCTGCCGTTCCCGGGTGTCCCACCTCCTTTCATGCAATTGTACGATCCGGCGCGCGCCGTTCCCGTTGCCGAACGGGTGCGCTACGGGTGCGAACATGCCGGCCGTCAGCGACGAACTCGCAGCTCATCGGTGGTCCACTTCGAACGCGAGCCGCAACGGGCGGACGGCGTCCACGGCCCAGGTGAATCCGATGCCGCGCCGCTCCGGCGGTCTGCTGAGGCGTGGCGGAGCCGACCGACCGCCGGGTGGCCGGGAGGTGCGGCGGTAAGGTGACCCACCCCATCCGGCGAGTTCACGAGGTTCCACCATGCGGTCCAGGCGGGACACGCCACCACCAACAACGCAGCTGCCGTCCGGACGCAGGCGGCACGACGCCACCCCGGCGGCGCGCGCCCGCACACAGCACCACGGGAGATGAACGACCCCACCGCCGCCGTGGAGTGGTTCGTGATCGTCGTGGCCGGCGTCCTCGGGCTCCTGGTCGGCTCCTTCCTCAACGTCGTCATCTACCGGGCCCCGTTGGGACTGTCGGTCTCGACTCCCCGCTCCTTCTGTCCCACCTGCGACCGCACCCTGGCTTGGTGGGAGAACGTGCCCGTGCTGTCCTGGGTGGCGTTGCGCGGCCGCTGCCACACCTGCCACGAGCGCATCTCGATGCGCTACCCCCTCGTGGAGCTGGGGACCGGTGCCGCCTTCGCCCTGGTGGCCTGGGCCTGGCACGGCAACGCCCTGACCGCCGGCTACTGCGTGCTCGCCGCCACGGCGATCGCGGCGGCCCTCATCGAGTACGGAGGGAGCCGGACACCGCTGTCGGTCGGGGCGATCGGCGCCGGGCTCGGCGTGGCCCTCCTCGTGGCGGCGGCAGTCTGGCTCGGTCGTGACGCGGTGGCCGTGTGGTCCGTCGTGGGCATCGTCGCCGGTGCGGTCGCGTTCGGTGTGCTGCGCGGGGCCGACCCCGAGTGCCGCGACCCCCGATGGCACGGCCGGGCCCTCCTGCCCGCTGTCGGCTGCTGGCTGGGTGGGGTCGGCGCGGTGCAGGGGTCCGCGGTGGTGGCGGGCGCGGCCGCCTGGGTGCTTGCGGCGTTCGCCTGCCTCCTGGTCCTCTGGGGCGCCGGCCGGCGACAGGCCGGCGCCGGGGGCGGCGGGCCCACCGCCGGCCGACCTGTGCCACCCATGCTCCCGGTCGCGTCCGCTCCGCTGATGACCGGCATGGTCGTCGCCATGGTCGTGTCACTCATCGCGGCAGGCTGACCCACCTACCATGGGCTGATGGACCGCGACGCGCCGAGCGATCCGCCGTCACCGGGCCCCGCGCTCCGCACGGTCATCGTCGACGACCACGAGCTGCTCCGTGCCGGAACCCGCGGGATCCTCGACGACGCGGACGGCTTCACGGTCGTCGGTGAGGCCGCGGACGTCGACGAGGCCCGCACGGTGGTGGCCCACACTGCGCCCGATCTGGTCATCACCGACATCCGCCTACCGACTTCGAACGGGATCGACCTGGCCGGGCAACTGGTCGACGAGTATCCCGGGCTACTCGTGGTGATCCTCAGTGCGTACGACGACGAGCACTATGTGCGGGCCGCCCTGGCGGCCGGCGTCTCCGGGTATCTGCTCAAGACCCTGCCGAGCCACCAACTGGTGGCGGCCCTGCGCGATGCCTGCTCCGGCGCACAGGCCGGTCGGGTACCGCCCCGGGGACACGGAGAGAAGGACCTGGCCGACCGCGGGCCCGCCCCGGACGAACGGCTGACGGCCCGGGAGTCCGAAGTCGTACAACTTGTCGCCCGGGGTATGTCGAACAAGGCCATCGCCCACCAGCTCGGCATCAGTCCACGCACCGTCGAGGGCCACCTCAACCACGTCTTCGACAAGCTCGACATCCTGTCGCGGACCGAACTCGTGCACTATGCGCTGGCCAGCCGCCTCGTCGTCCGGGAAGGTGACGTGGACGATCCCACTCCCGAGCCCGGTGAGGTGCGGTGACGACTCCGGAGGCCTCGGACACGGTGACCACCGCCGTGCTCCAGACCGCCGCCAACCCGTCGTCGGACACCGGCCGCAAGCGCCGTCGGCGCGGCATCTCGTCGGCCCGGACGCCATGGACCGACTCGCGGTTCTGGTTGCTCGAGCTCCTGGTCCTGGCGTTCGCCCTCGTCCGGCTGGCTGTCACTGTGGCTTACGGTCTCGACTCCGGTGACGTGCTGCTCGAGGTGTCGACGATCGTGATCTTCGTCGTGCCAGTGGTCGCCGGTGCGCTCAACTACGGACTTGCTGGCGGGATCGTCACCGTCGTCTGGGTCGCGCTTCTCGACATCCCCCGGATGGTCGAGGCCACCGACCAGGCGGGCACACTGGCGCTCTGGAGCGAGGTGCTGCAGCTCGTCGTGCTCCTCGCCCTCGCGCTCGTCATCGGCAGCCGCGTGTCGGCGGAGACGCGGTTGCGGGACCAGGCGGACGCCGCCCAGACAGCACGACTACGTGCCGAGCTCCTCTACCAGGACATGTTCGAGTCGAACCGGTCACCGATCCTGATCGTGGACGGCGACGGCAGGGTGGTCGAGTCCAACGCCGCGGCGAACCGGACCTTCGGAGGGACGGCTCGGAGCCGGGCGGTGGGATCGGGCTCCCCCAAGGGCTCCGATCGCCGACTTGTCGATGTCGTCGGACCCGAAGCCGCATCCCGAGTGCTCTCCCGACTGCTCGACGATGACCCCCAGGGAATCGTGGACCGCGCCACTTCTACCGGCTCGGCATCGGCCCTTTCGAGCGACCCGGCCGACGATGCGGTCCACGTAGCCGGTGGCCAGGTCGACGACGAGCGCGAGCGACCGCTCACCTTCGAGGTGGACGGGCGCCGCGTCCTCTACCGACCGACCTCGACCCTCGTCGGGTCGCCGGGCACCGACCGGCGGATGCAGGTCATCTTCGAGGACGTGACCACCGAGACACGCCGTCACGACCTGATGGAGGCCTACGCCGGCCAGGTCGTTCTGGGCCAGGAGGAGGAGCGGCGTCACATCGCCCAGGAGCTGCACGACGGTCCGTTGCAGGCCCTCATCCACCTCTGCCGACAGATCGACGCGCTCGAGAGTGCCCCCGACGCGTCCGGCTCTCCGGGCTTCTACGACGGTGAGCGGCTGGCGTCGATGCGCTCCTCGGTCGAGGACACGGTGGCCGAGCTCCGGTCGATCGCCCGGGGGCTCCGCCCGTCGGTACTCGACGACCTCGGGCTCGTGGCGTCCATCAATCAGGTGGTGACCGAGGCCACCGAGCGTCAGGGGTTCGACAGCTCGTTCACCATCGACGGGACGGTCAGCCGCCTGCCCCCGGACGTGGAGCTCGCCGTCTTCCGCATCGCCCAGGAGGCGGTCACCAACGCGGAGCGCCACGCCGCGGCCCACCGGGTCGACGTGGCCCTGAAATTCGGCGACGGGTGGCTCGAGCTCTCCGTCGGGGACGACGGTGTCGGCTTCGATCCGCAGTCGGAGTTCTGGGGGGACACCCAGTCGCTCGGACTGCCGGGCATGAGTGAACGGGCCCGCCTGGTCGGGGGCCGCCTACGCGTGGCGTCCAAGGTCGCCAAGGGCACCGTCGTGACCGTGCGGGTGCCCGTGTCCACCCCATCGGGCTGAACGGACGGTCAGTGCCATCCCCGATTGCACCTCTGCGTTCGGCCCCGACGCACCACTTGTTCTCGCAGGTCAGCGACGCACTTTCGTCGGCCGGTCGTCCAGGGACAGGCGATCGGAACGGTCCAACTGTCACGGAACCGACATAGAAACACCACAGCGCAGCGGCCCTCGCGTGGGATACTGGCGGCGTGGAAGAGATCGTCATCGAGTCGTGTCACAGCACGTGGATCATCGACAGGGACAACTCGCGCTTCCGCCGGATCGTGAAGTCGGCCCACCGCACGAGTGCCCCCGTGGCCACCGAATGGCAGCCCTGCTACGGGATCGAGATCGACCCGCTCTCGGAGTCCTTCGTGGTGCTGCTGAACCCGGAGGGGACCCGACTGCTGCGGAGCTGGCGACACGTCGAGCACTGCGCGCAGTGCGGCGGCGAGGCGACCTCGGAGCTGTCGTTGCACGACCTCCGATCCGCCGTGCGCGGCTGAGCGCACCTCCGTCGTCCCCCCTGCCGCGGGCCGGTGGGCCCTTCCGGCGACCGTCCGGTGACGGGTCCCTCGTCGAGGCCTCCGACTAGAGCTCGAGCTCCCGCTTCCACTGGCCCGAGCTGCCCCCGGTCTTCTCCCAGAGCATGAGCTGGCCGATGCTCATCGTCCGGTCGGCCGTCTTGCACATGTCGTAGACGGTGAGGGCGGCGATGGCGCATGCCGTCATCGCCTCCATCTCCACGCCGGTCCGGTCCACGGTCTCGACTTTGGCCTCCACCTCCACGTAGTCGTCACCGATCGTGAAGTCCACCTGGACGGACCCGACGAGGAGCGGATGGCACATGGGCACCAGATCGGCGGTCCGCTTCGCCGCCTGGATGCCGGCCACACGCGCCGCGGCCAGTACGTCGCCCTTGGTGATGGCGTTGTTGGCGACCTGGGCGGTGGTCTCCGGCTTCATCGCCACGCGGCACCGGGCGAGCGCCCGACGGAGGGTTGCCTCCTTGGGCGAGACGTCCGACATGCGGGCCCCGCCGAAGGGGTCCAGATGGCTCAAGCTCCGGTCGGTCACTGTCCGCTCCCGTCTCTCACGGCGCCCAGTGTACGGGAGCAGCTCTGACGAGGTCGGCTTTGGCACTCACTCGGGTAGACTGCCAGTCTCCAGAGACGGCCCGGACCGGAAGGAGCACGTCGCGTGCCCACCTACGAATACCGCTGTGACAGCTGCGCCAAGAACTTCGACGTCGTCCAGTCCTTCCATGACGATCCGTTGACGGCGTGCCCGACCTGCGGCAAGCCGGTGAAGAAGGTCTTCGGCAGCGTGGGGATCGTGTTCAAGGGCAGCGGCTTCTACAAGACCGACAGCCGATCGGGCGGGTCCGCGTCCAAGCCCGCCGAGACCACCCCGGCCGCGGCGTCCGCCGACGGGGGCGGCGCAAGCTCGGAGTCCTCGGCACCGGCCGCGTCCACCGCCGACTCCTCCTCCTCGTCCTCCGGTACGAAGGACAAGGGCCCATCGGGCGACAAGGGTTCGTCGGGCAGCACGGGCAGCACCGCGAAGAAGGCCGCGGCGACCACGACCTGATCCGGCCGCACATCTGGGCCGCACCTTGCGGCTGTGCGTCGTGCCCGCGCGTCGGCCACCACCCGTCCGCATCGTCTCGCCACGCCGACACTCCTCGTCCGGTCCGGAGCTTTCCGACACCTATGGGTCACCGACGGACCACCACTCTCCGCATTCCCTGTTCCGCACAGAGTGGTGCCTGTACAGTGGATCCATGGACATCGCGGACCTCGACCGACTGCTGACGAAGCTCGAGGAGCTCGACGGCTCCGATCTCCACGTCAAAGCCGGGGCCCCGCCGCGGATACGCGTCGCCGGCGCCCTTCGCACCCTGGACGACGAGCCGCCGTTCACCGCCGAGGACACCAGGCGCATCGCCGAGGCCATGATGTCCGAGACCGTACTCGAGACGTTCCGGACGAAGCACGAGGCCGACTACGCCTACAGCGTGCCCGGCACTGGCCGCTTCCGGGTCAACGCCTACTACCAGCGCTCGTCGACCGCTCTGGCCATTCGCCGCGTCCGGGCGCACCCCGCCACCGCCCAGGAGCTCGGCCTCCCACCGGTCGTCACCCAGCTCGCCCAGGAGATGCGCGGCCTGGTCCTCGTCACCGGACCCACCGGGTCCGGCAAGACCACGTCGCTGGCCGCCATGATCGACCACATCAACCATCTGCGGGCCTGCCACATCG
>CAZULR010000129.1:0-7162 GCA_964621235.1 uncultured Acidimicrobiaceae bacterium | reverse complement strand
CGGCCGACTCCGTGGCCCGCAGGAAGCTCGCCCCCACGTAGACGTTGCGGGCGAAATACTCCGAAGGGGTCATCGACATGCCTTGGGCTGCCACCCCGAAGTAGGCCGCCTCCGCCGCCCCACCCATCGTCATGCGCCCGTAGAACCAGTCGAGCGTCTCGAGGCCCCGCGGCAGCCACGCCAGGCCCTGCTCGGTCAGCACCACCTTGAGGCCGGGATGCCGCTCCAGCACTCCGCCGAAGATCAGGTGCCACATGGAGCGGTGGGAGAACCACGGCAGCTCGACCAGGAGCATGGCGCGCGCCACCTCAGACTCGCCGTAGTCGGGTAGGCCGCCACCTCCGTGAACGTTGACCGGGACGTCGAGCTCCTCACAGAGCTCCCACAGAGGCTCCCAGGCCGGCTCCCACAGCCCCGGCAGATCGGCTCCGGGTGGGAGGCTCGGCAGCAGAATCCCCCCGAACGTGGCGAAGTTGGCGACCGCCCAGCGCACCTCCTCCAGGGCGTCGTCGATGTCGTTGGCGAAGATCTGGGCCACTCCGGCGCGTCGGCCCGGCACCAGGTCGCAGAAGTCGGCCAGCCAGCGGTTGTGGGCCTGGACACCCGCCCATCGCTTCTCGTAGTCAGCGGGGGTCGGAGGGAGGGCGAGCAGGCTGCCCTCCTCGAAGAACGGCGGGACCGTGTTCGGGAAGAGCACCTCGGCGGCGATGCCGTCGGCGTCGTTCTCGGCCAGCCGTCGGTCCGAGTCCCAGCTCCGGTAGGCGGTGGCCGCCTGGAGATCGGCGTACGGGTTGACGTAGGCGGACGCCCACGCGTCGAACTCGTCGTGCCAGCGGCTGGCCAGGTAGGGGCGGTAGTCGAGGATGTCCCCGCCGGCATGGGCGTCGGCACTGATGACGGTGTAGCGGCTGTCCGGTGTGAGCTCGGTCGTCATGGGGTTCCCCTGGAGTCGATGGGTCAGTCCGTCGGCGCCGGCGTCAGGCCAGTCCGTCGAGGGCCGAGGGTGGCAGCTCGCCCTTGGCGATGGCATCCGCCCGGGCGTGCAGCAAGGCACCGGCGCGGTCGAGATCGTGCATGATCACGAATTTCCCGTCCTTGACCCCCTGGACGGCAAAACGGCCGAGCTCGTCGAGGTCGACGGTGTCGGTCGGACGACCGGCGGCGGCCAGGGCCGCCTTGAACTCGGCGAACGTCGTGCCGGGGGCCGGTGGGCGGGGGCGCACCCGGGCCAGCTCGGACGGTCGGTTCCGTTGGGCCTCCCACAGACCGGTCTCGAGCAGTCCACCGGACGGATAGAAGACGGCGGCCGACAGGCTGGTGCCCTGGGCCGCGAACTGGTGAGCAAGCGCTTCGGTAAGGCAGCTGATGGCCGCCTTAGACGACGCGTAGACCGAGGCGTACGGCACCGGCGCGATGCCACCGTCGCCGGACGACGTGGTGACGATGACGCCCTCCTCGCCCGACGCGATCATGCGCGGCACGAAGGCCAGCACCCCGTTCGCCGTGCCGAAGACGTTGACGCCGAAACACCAGCGCCAGTCGTTGGGCTCCTGCTCCCACGGGTTGCCCCCTCCGCCCGACGTCACCCCGGCGTTGTTCCACAGGATGTGGCAGGCCCCGAAGTCGTCGAACACGGCATCAGCCAGCCGATCCACCGACGACGGGTCCGATACGTCGGTCACGATCCCGGTCACGTCTCCCCGGTCACGGAGCTCGCCGATCGCCTGCTCCAGCACGGGAGCCTCGATGTCGGCGACGACCACCCGGCAGCCCTCGTCGAGCAGGGCGCCGACGATACCGCGGCCGATCCCGGCTGCGCCGCCGGTCACCACCGCCACCTTGCCCGACAGGTCGTCCACGTCATCCCCCCGGAGACTCACCCGGGTGCACCCCGGACCTTCCGCTCATGGTGGCACACGGACCGACCAGCCGCCCTACTCAGCGATGCGGAATGGGTGGGGGAGAAGGCACACCGGTGGGAATCCGTGGGAAGTGCGGGCTGGCCCCGGCCGCCGGGCCCGGGAGGTCCCCCGGCGTCGCGGTCGTCCTTCACCGACTCTCTCGTCAGCCGGCGCCGCCTCCGGATGAGTCGTCTCGTTGCGGGGGTTGCCTGTATATGCCTCCATGGGCATACTTATGACATGAGCGTCGGCACGACGATTGAGGTGATCGCTGAACCAAGTCGGCGCCGGATCCTCGACGCCCTGAGGAAGGGTGAGCAACCGGTCGGGGCCCTCGTCGAGAGCCTGGAGTTGAGCCAGCCGACTGTGTCGAAGCACCTGCGCGTGCTCCGCGAGGCGCAACTCGTCGACGTGCGACCCGAGGGGCAGCGGCGCCTGTACCGCGTACGGCCAGCGGCGCTGATCGATCTCGACGCCTGGCTGGAGCCCTATCGCCAGATGTGGCGTCGGAGTCTCGACGAGCTCGAGGCACATGACAGTGAGCACGAGCGACAAGGAGGACATTATGGGTGAGGCGACACTGCTCAGTGGCGGCGGTCGCGCCGTGCTCCGGTTCGAGCGGCACCTGCCCGGATCGGTCGACGCGGTGTGGCGTGCCGTGACCGATCCCGAGGAGATGCTGGCCTGGTTCCCCACCCGCATCACGATCGACGAGTGGAAGGTCGGGGCGAGCCTCACGCACCATTTCGACGGCCACGACATCGAGGACATGCCGGGCACGGTCCTACGGTGGGATCCGCCCCACGGAGTCAGCTTCACGTGGGGAGACGACACGATCACGTTCGACCTGAGCGAAGCGCCGGGGGGCGGCACGGTCTTCGTCCTCACCGAGGAATTGGGCGCCAACCATGCCGCCCGCAACGCGGCAGGCTGGGACACCTGCCTGGACCGCCTGCAGGGCGATCAGGTCGCGATCCCGTGGAAGGAGCGATTCGACGGATACGTCGTCACCTTCGAGCCGGTCCTGGGGCTTCAGGAGGGGATCCCCGAGGGCGCCCGGGATCCCGACGACTGAGGGCCCCAGGCCTCCAGACCGTCCGCTCGGGGGCCCGTCCCGGTGATCCGGGGGGCGCGGAGGCGACTACGATCGCTCCGGTGGATCGATAGATCCGGCTCCACGGGAGACGCCTGCCGCAGCCAGTGCCTGCCAGGCGGCGGCGCGATCCTCCGGGGACGGGTCGAGCAGGACCTCGTCGAATCCGTCACCTTGTGCCGACCGGAAGGTCAGACGGAGCGCACCTGCGCCTGATCGGCCGACCATGTCCATGGCCACGTCGTCGACCACCCGGTACCAGTCGGGGACGAGCAGCAGGTGGCCGGGGACGACGTGCGCCAGTTCGACCGCTCCCTGACGCACGACGAGCGACAGCCCGCGGAACCCCTTGCTCTGCTCCCTCCCGTCGATCCGCGCCCGCACTACTCGCACCCGGTCGAGGCGGTACCGGACCGACCGGCGCCGGATCTCCGGACGGCCGGGGTTACGCCGACGGTCGGCCCGCCACGCGGCGAGCTCCGCACCCAGGAAGAGACCGCCACAGACGGCGATGAGGAACCAGCTCCAGGAGTGCACCGGCCCGATCGTAGGACCCGCCGCGCCACCGACATCGGGCCCTCGCCCTCAGCGATCCCGTCGGGCCATGCCGCCGGTGCTCGGTGCCCTGGCCATCCAGCGTGTACTCGACCCGATTCAGTAGATGAAGGGGACGAGCATCTTGCTCGACCGCCGGTAGGCCGGATAGGCCACCGGGAATTGCTCAGTCAGATAGCGCTCCTCGACGGTGGCGGCGTAGGTGAAGTAGGCGCCAACCAGGACGACCCCGATCAGCCACACCCAGCTGAGCGCGATCGCGGTACCGACGCCGGCGAGCAGGATCCCCGAATAGATCGGATGGCGGATGAACCGGTAGGGACCGCTGGTCACGAGTTCCGGCTCGTCCTTGTGGGACATCGGCGTGCCCCAGTTGCGACCGATGTGGACCCGGGCCCAGACAGCAAGGCCCAACCCGAGTCCGAAGAGGACGAGACCGACTCCACCGAACCAGGGATTCGAGTGGAGGCCGTGGTGCCGGAAGACCCCGATCCGGAGCAGCACAAGGACCACAACGGCGATGAGCACCCGGGTTCGGATCTCACGCGACCAGGCCGGTCTACCCCGCTTCATGGAGAAGGCCGCTACGAGCCAGTAGACCCAGAACGCCACCCACCCGATGGCGATGAGGAGTTGAACGACGTGCATCCGATGCAGCATCCCACCAACCGTGTGCCGCCGGGCACTTGGACCATTCTTCGACGGGCACCTCGAGCTCTACACGGTTACGTGGTGACTCGGACTCATCGACATCGCTATCGACCTGCATACGCCGAAGACGGGGCGGAGGCCGAGTGGAGACGGACCGGCAACGGGGTGCTAGCCGTCCTCGGTGGGGAATCGCAAGGCTCCCGAGGCAAGGCGCTTCCCGATGAGCTCCGCGGTGGCTCGCGGGGTGATCGTTGAGTTGTCGATCACGAACTGCTCGATCGGGCCGAGATCGCGGAACTGATCCCACATGTGCCTGATCGGCCCCTCATCGGTCAACGCGTCCCGATGTTGGGGCGACTCCAGGACTCGAGCTCGTGCCCGATCGAGACAGGTCTCACGGTCGGGGCGGAGCACGGCGTAGTGAACGGGTGAGGTGCATTGCCCGAGCTCGTCCCTCAGCGCCTCGAAGTGCCAGGGACCGAGGATCCCGTCCAGAACGACCGTGAAGCCAGCATTCGCCATCCGCACTCCAGCTGAAGTAGCCGCCCGTATGAGAGCTCGGTTCTGGGCATCTGCCACTGGCTCCCATGGCGGGATGTGGCCATTCACGATCGTCGTCCAGAACCAGTCCGAGTGGATGCAGGCGGATCGAGGAGACCCAGCGGCAAGAAGTGCCCCCACCGTCGTCTTCCCTGCGCCAGGTGGACCGGTGAGGATAAGCAACATCCCGTCGTCCATACCAAGACGCTATCGACTTGCGACTGACCCAGACGGCAGGCCTCGATCGGCTTGTCGGTCGGACGTCGAAGGCCGCATCGGAGCCTGCGACTCGTCCGTTGCCACCTTTTGGGCAGCATGAGTGCGACCAGGCCTCCTGAACGTGCGCACGCCCCGAGGACGACTGGACGGATCAGAGTTCCGGCACCTCACTCCCATTGCGACCGTTTGCGGGGTACCGGGGCGAACGCAGGAGAGCCTGCCTAGGCTCGTAAGCATGTGTGGACGAATCGCCCTGTACGACGAGCCGGACAACCTCGCTCGACTATTCGACGCCGGCCTTGATCCCGACCTGCTCGAGCAGTGGCGACCCAAGTACAACGTCGGGCCGATGCAGCGCATCTTGGGGGTCTCGGAGCACGAGGGGCAGCGCACACTCAGTGCTTACCGCTGGGGACTGGTGCCGAGCTGGTCGAAGGACCCCACCAAGGTGAAGAGCACCTTCAATGCTCGAGGTGAGACGGTGGCGACCAAGCCGACCTTTCGAGCGGCCTTCAAGCGGTGGCGGATCTTGGTCCCCGTCGATGCGTTCTACGAATGGCACACGACGGCCCCGAAGGTGAAGCAACCGTACGCGTTCACGAGGGCAGATGGCGAGCCGGTCGTGATGGCCGGCCTGCGTGAGTGGTGGAAGGGAGAGGACGGCACGGAGCTGCGCACGGCGACGATCATTACGACCGAGGCCGGACCCGACATGCCCATTCACAATCGCCAACCGGTGGTGCTCGAACGCGACTCCTGGGAGGAGTGGCTCGACCCCGAGAACCAGGACCGGGAGGAACTCGAGTCGCTGTTGGTGCCGACCACCGAGGGGACGCTCATCCATCATCCGGTGAGCAAAGACGTCGGGAACGTGCGGAACGACAGCCCGGAACTCATCGAAGCGATCGCCCTCGAAGGCGACTCGGGGCTCAACAGCCTCTGACGCGCTCGGCTGTCAGGACGATCCGGCCCATGCATCCGTGGGCACTTCCGCCCACCCAGCTGCATCGGGTGTCGCAATGCCTGATGAGGACGGGCTGTCCCAGTCCGCCGACCATTCCGCGATCCAACCGCACAATCCGGTAATTTCCAGAACCTTTCGGACGGCACATACCGGTCTGCTGAGTACGAGTTGCCCCAGCCCGTCGTCCATGATCCAGTTGCGTGCACCGACCAACGCGGTGATGCCGGTCGAATCCATGAACGTGAGTCTCGACAAGTCGACCACGACAGTTGAGCCCTCGATTCCAGCCAACGCCTCGTCGACACACTCGGCGGAGGACATGTCCAACTCGCCGTGCAGCGCAATGACGTGGACTCCAGGAAGCTCACGGACAGTACTTTCGAACTCAGGCAACACCACTTCGGCCTTCTCCGCCGAAGGTTGCAGGTGGCGAGTTGCCAGGGGATCGGTCAGCTGACGCCGGCGATAGCGGAACGGGCCCAGGGCCGCACGGTCGGTGCCGGCGCACCGGGGGCAGCTCGCTCCCTATGGACGAAGGGCTCCGCACCACCGCTTCCAGAGGCCGTGCGAGGTATTTCCACTGACAGCAGGCACCGGGCGCACGGGGTCGAGTCCTCCGTCAACCGGGCCGGCGACCTCGCACGGTGTGTGCCGGCGGCGGAGTGAACCGATTCGGGTGACCGCCCACCTGCGAGTAGTGTCTGCCTGGGTCGTTTGGAGCGTCTGTTGACAAGACGATGGCAATCGACCCCGACGGAATAGGGCACTCATCGCACAATGTGCCCCTGACCAGGGACGGGCTGTGGCGCAGCTTGGTTAGCGCGCTTGACTGGGGGTCAAGAGGTCCCGGGTTCGAATCCCGGCAGCCCGACTCGGTAGGTGCAGGCCTGGCGCAGGGGAGTGGCCCTGCGCCGGGCCTCACCGTGTCCCTTCCCCGCGCAAACCCCGCGCGAATCAGCGGTGTTCTGCCTTGTGAGAGTCCGGTTCATACGTTCCACTGTCGCGGTGGACTCTTGCCGGCTTAGGTTCCCGTTGAACGCACCGAGGCCCGCTCAGCCGGCTGGGTCGAACATTGCGGATTCTGGCGCACCGCCTCTGGCGGATTGCCCTCTGGCAGGAGTGTCGGCCGGGAGCTGTGAGGGGTTTCTCTACCTAGTCAAGAGCCCGACACCGGATCCGAGCAGCACCGACTCGATCCCCACTGGATTGCCTCCTCGATCCGGCGCCTATGTCACCTGC
>CAZULR010000128.1:0-7193 GCA_964621235.1 uncultured Acidimicrobiaceae bacterium | reverse complement strand
AGGTAGATGATCTGCTCGGCCTGGATGGCGATGTCCGAGGCCTGGCCCTGCATGCCCCCCGAGGGCTGGTGCATGAGGATGCGGCTGTGGGGCAGGGCGAACCGCTTGCCCGGCGTGCCGGCACAGAGCAGGAACTGGCCCATCGAGGCGGCCAGGCCGATGCAGATGGTGCGCACGTCGCACTGCACGTACTGCATGGTGTCGTAGATGGCCAGGCCGTCGGTCACGGACCCACCGGGCGAGTTGATGTAGACGGAGATGTCGCGTTCCTGGCTCTCGGCCTCGAGCAGGATCAGCTGGGAGCAGACGAGGTTCGCCGTGTTCTGGTCGATCGCCGATCCGATGAAGACGATGCGCTCCTTCAGCAGCCGCTGGAAGATGTCCGAGCCGGGCCCGACGTCAGTGCCGGACTTCATCTCGGGGGCCCCGGCGCTGCCGTTCGAGAGCACGGACGCGGGCGTGTGGCGAAGGGAATCCATGAGCGAGGAGCCTAGTTGGTCAGGGGTCCTCACGGACGCAGGGGGGAGCCTGCGGCAGCCGCGACTCCGTCCCCGGCGGGCGGCCTCCCGGCCTGCTCGGCGACGCCCCGCAGGGCTGCCACCAGGTCCGATGCCGCCCGGTCGAGACCGAGCGCCGCGGGACGGGCCCGGCCGGCCGTCACCAGGGCCTCCCGTCGGCCTGCGTCGCCCAGGAGCGCCGCCACCTCCTCGGCCACCCGGCGCGGCCCCCGGTCGTCGAGCACGACGCCCGCATCACCCACGATCTCGGACACGGCCCCCGAGGCGAAGGCCACCACGGGGACGCCGTGGGACATGGCCTCGAGCAGGGGAACCCCGAAGCCCTCGTGCGCCGAGAGCATCACCAATACGTCGGCCGCGGCGTACTGCGCCGACAGTTCGGAGTCGCTGAGCCGCGACACGAAGCTGACCGCCCCGGTCAGGCCCAGGGCCGCGGCGTACCGGTGGAGTGCCCGGGCGTAGGCCGGCTCGGTGGGTGATCCGACGATGGTGAGCCGGGCGTCCGGCGCCGTCGTGGACCGGGCTACGAAGAGGGCGGCGAGGGTGTACTCGTGCCCCTTGTTCGGGGCGAGACGGCCGACGGACAGCCAGTGCGGGGCCCCCGGAGCCCGCTCCAGGGCGGCCAGCACCTCCGGGTCGGGCGTGGGCGGGGGGACCTCGACGTTGGCCACCGGGACCACGATGACGTCAGCGCACCCGGCGAGCCGCAGTTCCTCGGCGTCGAACTCGGAGACGCCGACGCCCAGGGCCGCGGTCGGCGCCAGGGCGGCGAGGTCGAGGGTGGCGGCGACCTGGTGTCGGGCGATCCAGTTGTTCCAGGGGACGAAGTACTCCGCCGGCGTGAGGCTGTGGTAGTTGATCACGACCGGTTCCGGGCGGTCGCGCAGCCACGTCGCCATGTCGGATCGGGTGGCCATCTGGTAGACGAGCACGTCACCGGGCTGTGCGTCGGTCTCGTACTCGCCGTAGGGACGGGTCTCCTCCACGGTGTCCGGGTCCGGCATCTCGATGTAGATCCGGCACGCCACGCCCTCGGCGACCAGGCGGTCCCGCAGCGAACGGGTGTGCTCCCCCACGGCGTCCCGCCGGTGCAGCATGGGGACGAACAGGTGGATCCCGGTCATCGGCCCATCTCCGCCACCACGGCCTGCACCGACCCGGACGGGGCGGCGAGCCACTGCGCACCGGGCACCCCCCGGTGCGCCAGGATGGCCTGCCAGGTCTCCGGGTGCAGGGGCCGACCGGGCAGCAGGTCGCGCACGACAGGGTCCAGGACGGCGTCCCACGCGGACTGGTCGGTGACCAGCAGCACCACGGTGCCCCCGGGGGCGACCACCCGAAGTGACTCGTCCACCAACTCGACCTTGCCGGTCAGTCCGGCACGGTCGACGCAGCCCGACAGGATGATGCAGCCCCGGCTGTCTGACCGAAGGGTCCTCAGGTGGTCCACGACCTCGGCCATGGTGACCGTGACCCGTCCCGACCCCGGGTCGGCCCCCGGCGCGATCGACGTCGTCTCCGCCCATACGACCGCGCCCCTGGGGTCGACCGCGTCGACGGCGATGCCGGCCTCGGCGATCGGCGCGACCAGACCGTCGGCGCCAAGCTCGCCCACCACCGTGGGCAGGTCACCCCGGGTGTCCGCCCATGCTGCGGCCCGCTCCACCCAGGCCGACGCGTCCTGGTCCGGCAGCGCGAACTCACCCGGCTCGATGCCGAGGGGGTCGAGCGCGGCCTCGAGCCGGTCGACCCGTGCCGACAGGAACCGGACGGCTTCGAGGGTCGTCCGTCGCAGCTCCGCCACCGACAGGTCCGTGAGGCCCCGCGACTCCTCGACGGCCCGGTCGGTGTACTCGGAGAGGTCCTGGGCGACGATCTTGACCACGTCACCCAGCACCCGCTCGGTGGCCTTGGTGCTCCTGCCCCGCTCCCACAGGTCAGGAGGGAGGCCACCCCAGGGAGCCGAGCGTCCAGGCACCCCCGGTGGCTCGGTCAGGCGGCGCACCGCGTCGTCGAAGTTCCACCGCACCGTCCCCTGAGGCCGCAGCCGGTCGAACGCCTCGAGGAGCGCCCGCTCGTCCGCGGGCAGCATGCCGCGTGCATCGGACGTCGCGGTGGCCTCGTCGGTCCCGTCTCCGACGGTACCGTCCGCGACGGCGTCGTCCGGGCCGGAAGGGCCCGGTTCGGCGCGTGCGATGTCGGACTCAGGCGCCACCGGCCACAACCTCCCGCATGTAGGCGACACCGCCGGACTGCGCCGTGAGCCGCCGGGTACGCAGTGGTGCGCGCCGGCCGCGGGCCACCACACCCTCGAGGAACGCCGTGTAGCGGTCAATGATCGCGGGCCAGAGGTAGTGGTGCTCGGTGTAGCGGTGCCCGGCCTCACCGAGGTCCGACCGGAGTCCGGGGTCGCTCACCAATCGACCCACCGCGGCCTCGAAGCCCCGGTACGAGTCGAACCACAGGCCCCCGCCCGAACGCGTGCAGTGTTCCATCGTGGCGGCGCACGCCCCGTTGACCAGGACCGGGACGTCGAGGGTCCAGGCCTCGAGCACGACGAGCGAGAACGACTCGTAGGCCGACGGCGTCACCATGACCTGGGCGTCGGCCAGGATGTCCCACTTATCGGCCTCCGACACCGTGCCGGTCACCACGATGTCCCGGTGCTCGGGCGTCTTGGCCGACACCGGTCCCACGAACGCCAGCGCGAGGTCCGAGGGGTTCCGCGCCTTGTACTCGGCGAAGTAGTCGGCGAGCATGCCGCACCCTTTGTGCTCGTCCACCCGCCCCAGGTAGCAGAGGTAGGGACGGTCGCCGAGGCCGAGGATGTCGCCCCCGCGTCGGCCGGCGCCGGCCGGGTCGTTGACGCCGAGCCCCAGGACGACCTGGGGGCGCGCGCCGATGCGGTAGACGTCCTCCATGAGGTCCCGTTCAGCCCGGGTGTGGTACACGAAGCCGTCGACGTCGCGGAAGCTGCGTCGGAAGGCCGAGAAATAGAGGGCCGGCTCGTCGTGGGCGGCGGGGTGGAGCACCACCGGGACCTCGGAGACGGCGATGGCGTCGACCGTGGTGGCGAACAGGTACGGGTAGCAGGCGATCACGTCGGCGTCCGTCGCGGCCACGGCGTCGACGAGCCCGGGACACATCGGCCCGTTGAGGGCGACCCACTCCCGGGTCTCGGAGAGTGAGGCGACCTCGGGAGCCACCCGCAACTGCCCGTCGAGCGCGAAGTAGTCGAGCGTCCGGGGCGACGCGGTAGGGAACCTCCGGACGGTCACCCCGTTCACCCGGGTGGTCCCGGCGGGCTCGGTGTTCTCCCACGTGAGGTGGTCGAGCGCGCAACTGGTCAGGACCTCGACCTCCCAACCGGGTCGCCGGCAGAGTCGCTCGGCGAGCATCCGGGCCGCGGTCTCGGCCCCGCCGATGACCTCGGTGCCGTAGCGGGGGGTGACGAAGGCGAGCTTCATGCCACCACCGGTACCGTGTCGACGATGTCGGACAGGACGTCCACGAACCGCCTCCGGGTGACCGGTGCGGCGAAGTCCTCGAGGCGCCGCCGCCCGGACTCGGCCAGGAAGTCCGCCAGGCCGCGGTCCCGCCGGATCCGCTCGACGGCCGCGGCCACGGTGGCCGGCCGGGCCTCCGCGAGCAGGAGTCCGGCGTCGGCCAGTGTCTCCCCCACCGCACCGGCGTCGAGCGCCACGATCGGCGTCCCGGCCCGCATCGCCTCGAGCAGGGGGATGCAGAATCCCTCGTGCTCGGACAGGCAGACGAACACGTCTCCGTCCTCGTACCAGGCGGCCAGCTCGGCCCCGGTCAGTCCTTCGGCGTGGCGCACCGCGTCCGCCAGGCCCAGCTCGTCGGCGAAGGCGAAGACTGCCTCGGCATACGCCGGCGTGACGGTCGGTCCCACGAGGTGCAGGCGGGCGTCGGGGTCGTAGAGCCGCCGGTAGAGCCACAGCGCCTCCACCAGTCGCTGGTGGCACTTGTTGGGCGAGATCCGGCCGACGAACAGGAGCACCGTGGCCTCCCCGTGGTCCGCGGCCAGGCGGGCGAGCTCGGTGGCGTCCGCGGCGCCGTGGGCGGTCTGGAGGTCCACCAGGATCGGCACCACGGCGGTCGCCGGACAGCCCAATTCCTCGAGCTCTCGCGCGTTGAAGGCCGAGTCGGCGATCCCGAGCACCGCGCGGGGCGCCAGCGCGGCCACCTGCTCGCGGGCCAGCGCCACCTTCGCCACCGTGTGCTCCTCCCATCCCTCGTAGAAGGACGCCGGAGTCACGTTGTGGTAGTCGAGCACCAGGGGTTCGTCCCGGCCGACAAGGAAGTCGGCCACCGGCGACGAGGTGCCGAGTTGATAGAGGAGCACGTCGCCGGGCCGGGCCCGGGCCCGGTACTCCTCGAAGTACGTGGCCTCGCCCTGGAGCTCGTCGTGGGCCGCCTCCACGTAGATGTCGGACTCCCACCCTGCGGCCCGCAACGCGTCTCGCAGGGCGCGGGTGTGATCCCCCGTGGCGTCCCGGGGCAGGAGGGCGGGAACGAACTGGTGGACGGCGGTCACCGCTCCCGCGTGGCGACCACGAGGTACTCCGTCGGACCGAGCAGCTGGTCGTTGATGGCGTCGATGGCGGCGTTCACGGTGTCGGCGTCGGCGGTGTCGCCGCCCACGTGCGCGAGTCGCCGGTCGTCCCCCCCGGTGACGGTGGCCGTGACGGCGAAGCCCCGCACTCCGAGGAGGTGGGCCCACGTCTCGGGGTGGAGCGGATGCCCCGGGGCGAGGTCCCGGACCACGGGCGGGGCGGAGGCGGCCCACGCGGTGGGGGACGTCGAGTGCAGCACGAGGATCCCGTCGACGGCCAGGCGGGACGACACCAGCTCGAGCAGGCGTTCCCGCTCGTTGGGCCGGAGCCACTGGACGGAGCCCGTCAGCACGATCCCCCCCAGCGCCTCGTCGGCCACGACGTCGAGATGGTCGAGGGCCGCCTCGGCCCGCACGTCGACCCCGCGGTCGAGCGCCGGCTCGAGGGCGAGGTCCGACGGGTCCACCCCGTAGGCGTCCACATCGGCGGCCAGCAGCGACTCGACGAGCGAGGCGTCCCCGCAGTCGGCCACCACGACACGGTCGGCCACGCCGGCGAGGGCCTCGACGGCCGCGGCCGCCCACCAGGATCCACCGTCGCTCGCCGACGGGGTCACCGATCCGGGGAGGTCGGGTGACCGGTGCGCCTCCACCGTGGCCTCGAGGTCCTCGATGTGGTCGACCACGACGTGGAACATCCGCGACACCGACCAGGCGAACTTGACGATCTGGGAGACGATGAAGTTCATGTACCAGCCGAGGCCCTTGCGCACGGCCCGCTTGACGTAGCTGCCCACCGCCTTGTTGGAGGCCGTCGGCACGGCGATGTCCACGTACGCCGAGCCGTCGACCAGTGACAGCGTCTCGCGCAGGCGGGCCCGGCCCTGCAACCCGACCGGGGAGAACTCGAGGAAGAGCTCGTCGAGCTCGCGCTCCAGGCCGGCGGGCAGGTCTCCCGACGCCCGGCGACGACGCACCTCGGCGTCGATCTCGGCCATCACCTCGTCCAGGTAGCGCAGGCGGTCGGCCACGCCGATGCCGGCTCCGGCGCCGATCCCGTCAGCCGTCGGGGCGCCGTTACCGGCCGCCGGGGTCGGGGCGGCGGGGTCGGCGGCGGACGACGGCGAGGGTGGGGCGGGAGGCGGGGTCGGCACAGGCTGACTATAGCCAGGGGCCCCGGGGGCTCCCGGGAACCACCGGGTGCCCCACCGGGCCCGAGCCGGGGGTCGATAGTCTGGCGGCCACGCGGGCGTGGCGGAATCGGCAGACGCGCCGGGTTTAGGTCCCGGTCCCTTCGGGGGTGGAGGTTCAAATCCTCTCGCCCGCACCATTCGTCCCCTCCGGCCGTCTCCCCTCCTCCCCGTGTCGTCCACCGGGAGCGCTGGCGACACAGGGACCAAGCGTGTTCACTGGGAGCATGCCACTGACAGGTGAGTACGAGCCGAGTTCGCAGGAGTGGGTCCGGGACCAGGTGGCCCGCTACGAGGCGTCCGGGGGCACCGATGCCACCACGCTCCTCGACACCGGCATGCCCGTGGTCATCATCACCAGCCGGGGCGTGCGTTCCGGCAAGATCCGCAAGACCCCGCTCATGCGTGTCGAGCACGACGGGACCTACGCCATCGTCGCCTCGCAGGGCGGGGCGCCCACCCACCCCTCCTGGTACGCCAACGTGGTCGCCGAGCCGCTCGTCGAGCTCCAGGACGGTGCACACCGGGAGGACCGCATCGCCCGGGAGGTCCACGGTGCCGAGCGCACCCTGTGGTGGGGGCGGGCCGTCGAGGCCTACCCGCCGTACGCCGACTACCAGGAGGCGACCGAGCGCGTCATCCCGGTCCTGGTCCTGGAACCACCCGCCGGCTGACCGACCCGCCGGGCGTCGGACGGGTGCCGCCGGTTCGCACCGGTCGGGTCTAGGGGGTCCGGGGCGGATCGTGCTCTTGCGGCGGGAGTGGGTTTCGGCCATGCTTCCCCGGTTCCGCCACGTGACCACCGTGCGCGGCCCGATGATCGCCCAGTGATCAACGACAGCTACGACTCACTCAGGAGGACACCATGGGAATGCTCGACGGCAAGGTCGCCATCGTCACCGGCGCAGG
>CAZULR010000127.1:0-7258 GCA_964621235.1 uncultured Acidimicrobiaceae bacterium | reverse complement strand
GCCGGATTCGCCGATGCCACGGGCGGCTACCTCCCGCTCGCCTGCACCCTCAACGCCACGCGGGTGACCGGGGCCGTGGCCCGCCTCCTTGGAGTCACCGACGCGGGCCTCGACGAACTGGCGCTGGCCGCGTCCACCGGTTCGTCGGGGCTGACCCTCCTGCCGTACTTCGACGGTGAGCGCACGCCGGACCGCCCGACGGCCACGGGGATCCTCGCCGGCCTGCGCGCCGGAAGCTCCCGCCAGGGCCTGGCCGCCGCGGCATTCGAGGGTGTCGTGTGCGGCCTCCTCGACGCCTATGACGCGTTGGCGGAGCTGGTGCCGGTGGGGGACGGCCCTCTGCTGCTGGTCGGCGGCGGCGCCCGCTCCGCCGCCTACCGGCGCGCCGTGGCCGACCTGTCCGGTCGCCCGGTCCTGGTGCCCGACGTCGGCGAGGCGGTCGCCACCGGTGCCTGCGTGCAGGCCGCGGCGGCCCTGACCGGACACCGCCCCGACGACGTCCGGGCCGGCTGGGGGATCGATGGCGGCACCCTGGTCGACCCTGACCGGGAGGTGGACGCCGCCGGGGTCCGGCAGGACTACGCCGCCCTGCGGGGCTGAGCGCTCGGCAGCCGGACCCGGGTCCGGTGCCCGCCCGTCGGTAGGGTGCAGGAATGCCCCGCGTCGTCCTGGCTCCGGACAAGTTCCGCGGCACCGCGACCGCCGCCGGCGCCGCGGCCGCCATGGCGACCGCGGCCGCCCGGCTCGGGTGGGCGACGGAGGCCCGTCCGCTCTCCGACGGCGGGGAAGGACTGCTCGAGGCGTGCGCCGCGCTGTGCCCGGAGGAGGTGTCCACCGTGGTCACCGGCCCCGACGGCTCCCCGGTCACCGCGCGGTGGCGGGCGGGGCACCGGACGGCGGTCGTGGAGTCGGCACTGGCCTCCGGGCTCGTGCTCGTCGGCGGGGCGGAGGGCAACGACCCCGTGGCGGCGACGTCCCGGGGGACGGGGGAGCTCCTCGTGGCCGCGGCGGCACGGGTGGGTCCCGGTGGGACCGTCGTGGTCGGGCTCGGTGGGTCGGCCACGACCGATGGTGGTCTCGGCGCCCTCGAGGCCGTGCGGTCGGCCGGGGGACTGCCGGAGGTGCACCTGATCGGGGCCTGCGACGTGGCCACCCGCTTCGTGGACGCCGCCGCGCTGTTCGCGCCGCAGAAGGGAGCCGACCCCGAGCAGGTGGCCCTCCTCACGGGGCGCCTGGAGGAGTTGGGAGTCCGCTACCGGTCGGAGTACGGGGTGGACGTGCGGGGACTGGCCGGATCGGGCGCGGCGGGCGGCCTCGGCGGCGCCCTGACGGTGCTGGGTGGCGAGCTCCGCTCCGGCTATGCGCTGGTGCGCGACCTGGTGGGCCTCGGGCCGGCCCTCGACGGGGCGGACCGGGTGGTGACCGGCGAGGGGGCGCTCGACGCCACGTCGTTCGCCGGCAAGGTCGTCGGCGGCGTCGTCGGTGATGCCCGGGCCCGGGACCTCCCCACGCTGGTGGTCGCCGGGAGGTGCACCGAGGAGGCCGCCGTGGAGGCCCGGGCGGCGGGATGCGACGTGGTGTCGCTCAGCGAGCGCTTCGGCTCCGGACGGGCCATGACCGAGACCGAGGACGGTCTGGCCCAGGTGGTGGCCGACTGGTTGGGCCCACCCGTCGAGGGCGGGTGATCCACCCGGGCGTGCTGCTCCCGCCCGGCCTCCCGGGCCCGGGGGCCGGAGCGGCCGTGCTGCTACCATCCGGGGAGCAACATGAAGTCCCCGGGCGGGGAAGCCGGTCGAATTCCGGCGCTGGTCCGCAACCGTAGGCGGCACATCGGGACCCCGAGGGGTCGGTGCCGCGAGTCGGGATGCCGCTCGGGAACTTGATGAGTCCCGCCCGTCGAGAACAGCGGCACGGACTCGGTCGTCGGAGGGAGCGATTCCTCCGGTGCTTCCGGGTCACGGCCCGGAATCGAGAAGTCCCATGTCCATCACCAGGCGCCGCCGCTCGGCCGCCACCGATGGAGTCGCCGGCCGGTCGCCCGCGGCCGGTCGCGTCCGCGGCTGGCGCCGGATCGCCCTCGGTGGCCTGGTCGCCGCCGCCGGCACCGCGGCGCTCTCCCTCGCCGGGCCCTTCGCCCTCCGTCCGTTCGTCGCCGCCGCCGACGCCGCCGGATCGGCCGGAAAGGTCTCCGTCGCCTTCGTCCTCGACTTCGACGGCCCGTCCGCCGACCAGGTGGTCGGCTGCGTCACCGTCCCAGCCAGCGACACCCGCTACGACGCCCTCGCTGCGTTCGTCCAGAAGGAGGGACTGACCCAGCCGGTCTACGCACCGAGCGGCCTGCTGTGCTCGATCAACGGCATCCCCAGCAGCGGCTGTGGCCAGATCGTCGGCCGTGGCTACATCTACTGGGCCTACTTCACCGGCGGAGCACGTGGCTGGACCTACGCGTCCACGGGCGCCAGCGGAACCGTGGGGACCGACGACGTCGAGGGCTGGCGCTTTGAGAACCCGGGATCCGGCAACCCCGCTGACCCCGGGCCACGCACGGCGCCAACCTACGACTCGATCTGCAGTGTCACGCCTCCCACGACGGTCCCGACGGGTGGGTCCGGTGGCAGTTCGGGCGGGGGCGGCGGCCAGGGCTCGGCGCCAGCCACCACGAACCCCCCGACCCAGCACGGGACCACGGTCCCCACTTCCGGGGGATCGTCCAGCAAGGCCCACTCGCCCACCACGTCGTCCACGGCACCCTCGACCACCACGTCGTCCACGGCACCCTCGACGACCACATCGACCCCGTCCTCGGACACCTCCACCTCGTCGGCGGGCACCAGCGTCTCCACCGACCCCACGGTGGGCGTAGCGCTGGCGCGCCACGACTCCTCGGGTGGCTCGGGTCCGGGCCCCGGTCCCATGATCATCGGTGGCCTGCTCATCGCCGCGGTGGCCGTCGCTGGGTACCTGCGGTGGCGGAAGCGTCCCCACACCCCATGAGGACCCGCCCCGGATGAGCCGACCGACCCTCGCCAGGCCCGGGCGACGGGGCCTCCATCCCGGCGCCTGGTGGCTGTGGGCGGCCTGCCTGGCCGGTGCCGCGTCCCGGACGACGAACCCGCTCCTGCTGCTCCTGCTGGGCGCCGTGGTCCTGTACGTGGCGGCGGCCCGCCGCACCGACGCCCCCTGGTCGCGGTCGATCGTCGTGTTCCTGCGACTCGGGCTCGTGGTCATCGTGATCCGGGTGGTCCTGGTGATCGTGTTCGGCAACCGGCTGCCCGGGCACACGCTGTTCACGCTGCCGCACGTTCCCCTGCCGTCGTGGGCCGCGGGAGTGAGCATCGGTGGCCCGGTGACGGCCGAAGCCGTCCTGGCGGCGGTGGTCCAGGGCCTCCGGTTGGCGGTGGTGCTCGTCTGCTTCGGGGCCGCCAACTCGCTGGCCAGTCCCTACCGGCTGCTGCGCTGCCTGCCCGCCGTGCTCTACGAGGCCGGCGTGGCCATCACGGTGGCGCTCTCCTTCGCCCCCGAACTGGTGATGGCCATCACCGACATCCGGGCCGCCCGTCGACTGCGCGGCCGTCCCCTCCGTGGACTGGCCGGACTGCGGGGCACGGCGGTGCCCGTGCTCGAGCGAGCACTCGACCGCTCATTGCAGCTGGCGTCCTCCATGGACGCCCGCGGTTATGGCCGCCGGGTGGCGGTCACCCGCGGCGTGCGCCGGACGGCGACCGGGGCGACGGCGGGCGGACTGCTCCTCGTGGTGGCGGGCGTCTACGGGGTCCTGGTGGCGGGGTCGCTCCCCGGCGGGGGCATTCCCTTCGTGGCCGTCGGCGCCGTGCTCGTGGGGGCCGGCCTGGCCACCGGCGGCCGGCGGACCAACCGGACGCGCTACCGACCGGACCCGTGGGGCCTGCCCGAGTGGCTGGTGGCGGGTTCGGGCGTGGCCGCGCTCGGCTCACTCGTGGTCTCCGGCGTCCTCGGGGTGCCCGGACTCGAGTACGCGATGTCGCCGCTTCGCCCGCCCACGCTCCCGGTGGCGGCCGCACTGGGGATCCTCCTCGGGCTGCTGCCTGCGTGGGTGGCCCCGGTGGAGCGCACGTCGCCGACGACGCGGGTCACCCCGAGCGCCCGGCCGGTGGACGATGCCGGCCCCGGGAGCCCGCGACCGGTCGGGGTGCCGACGACGGCTCCGGGGAGGACCGTCGCATGATCCGGTTCCAGGACGTGTCGTTCACCTACGACGGTGCCGACCGTTCCACGCTCGACCACGTCGACCTGGTCGTGGCGGAGGGCGAACTGTGCGTGGTGGTCGGGCCGACCGGGTCGGGCAAGACCACCCTGCTGCGTGCCGTGAACGGGCTGGTGCCCCACTTCACCGGCGGCCGACTCTCAGGTGAGGTCCTGGTCGACGGCCGGTCGACCCGGGAGTTCCCCCCGCGTGAGCTGGCCGACGTGGTCGGGATGGTGGGGCAGAACCCCGCAGCCAGCTTCGTCACGGACGTGGTCGAGGACGAGCTGGCCTACACGATGGAGAACCTGGGACTCGACCCGGCGGTCATGCGGCGCCGGGTGGAGGACGCGCTCGACCTCCTCGGACTGCACGACCTCCGCTACCGGCCGCTGGGCACGCTGTCCGGAGGGCAGCAGCAGCGGGTGGCGATCGGTGCCGTCCTGACCGCCTCCCCCCGGGTGCTGGTGCTCGACGAGCCCACGTCGGCCCTCGACCCGGCCGCGGCGGAGGAGGTGCTGGCGTCCCTCACCCGCCTCGTCCATGACCTCGGCCTGACCGTCCTGTTGGCCGAGCACCGGCTCGAGCGGGTGCTCCCGTTCGCCGACTCGGTGGTGCTGGTGCCCGGCGGGGGCGGTCGGTTGACGGTGGGGCCGGCGGCCGAGGTCATGGTCGACGCACCTGTGGCCCCACCGCTCGTGGAGCTCGGCCGCCTCGCCGGCTGGGACCCGTTGCCGCTCTCGGTCCGGGACGCCCGGCGCCTGGTAGGCCCGCTACGCGACCGTCTGACCGGGTCCGAGCCCCCACGGGGCGTCCCGGCGCCCGTCGGCCCGGCGGTGGCCCGGCTGGACCGGGCGATCGTCCGGTTCGGCGACGTCACCGCGCTCGACGGCTGCGACCTCGAATTCCGGTCGGGCGAGGTCATCGCCCTCATGGGACGGAACGGGTCCGGCAAGTCCACGCTGCTCGGCCAGCTGGCCGGCGTACGCGGGCCGACGTCGGGACGGGTGGAGGTGGCCGGCCAGGACCCCACCGCCCTCGCCCCGCGCGACCTGGTGGCGCAGGTCGGCCTCGTCCCCCAGGACGCCGGACTGCTCCTCTACGGCGACTCGGTGAAGGCCGAGTGCCGGGGTGCCGACCACGACACCGGTCTGGAACCGGGGACGACGGCGGCCGTGCTGGAGCGGATCCTCCCGGGACTGCCCGCCGATCGGCACCCCCGCGATCTGTCCGAGGGCCAGCGCCTGGCCCTGGCGCTGGCCGTGGTTCTCGCCCCGGCACCGCCCCTCCTCCTGCTCGACGAGCCCACACGCGGGCTCGACTATCCCGGCAAGGCACGACTGGTGGAGATCCTGGAGGAGCTGGCCGCCGGCGGACACGCCGTGGTGATGGCCACCCATGACGTCGAGCTGGTGGCCCGGGTGGCCACGCGTGGCGTGGTGCTGGCCGAGGGTGAGGTCGTGGCCGACGGGCCGGCGCGGGACGTGGTGTGTCAGTCTCCGGTCTTCGCCCCCCAGGTGGCCAAGGTGCTGGCCCCCGACCCGTGGCTGACGGTGGACGAGGTCCGGGCGGCCCTCGAGGTGGGAGCGGTCCATGGCTGAGCGCGTCGCCAGCACGGCGGTCGTCCGGCTCCGGTCCCGCTCCTCGGTGCTGCTCCTGGTCACGTCCCTCGTGGGGCTCGTCGGGTTCGCCTGGCCCCTGTTCCTGCACGGCAGCTCCTCGGTCGCCCAGGCCCACTCGGCGGACGCCCCGTGGATCTTCATCGCCGTGCTGCCGCTCCTCCTCGCCGTCGTGCTGAGCGCACTGGCCGAAGGTTCCCTCGACGCCAAGGCCATCGCCCTGCTCGGCATCCTGGCGGCGTGCGGAGCGGCGCTGCGGATCCCCAGCCCGGGAGTGGCCGGGTTCGAGCCCGTGTTCTTCCTCCTCATCCCGGCGGGTCGCGTCATGGGCCGGGGCTTCGGCTTCGTGCTGGGTGTCCTGACCCTGGCGGTCTCCGCCCTCATCACGGGTGGGATGGGTCCCTGGCTCCCCTTCCAGATGTTCGGCGCAGGCTGGCTCGGCTTCGGTGCCGGGTGCCTCCCGCCGACGAAGGGCAAGGCCGAGGTCTGGCTGCTGGCCGGCTACGCCGCGGTCGCCTGCCTCCTCTACGGCACTCTCCTCAATCTCTACTTCTGGCCGTTCGGAGCCGGAACGGACACCAGCTTCTCGTTCGTCCCCGGTGCGGGCATGTTCCACAACCTCCACAGCTTCGTGCTGTTCGACCTCACCACCTCGCTGGGCTTCGACATCCCGAGGGCCCTGACCAACGCCGCCCTAGTCCTCCTCCTCGGCCGGCCGGTGCTGGCCGCCCTGCGCCGAGCCAGCCGCCGGGCGGCCTTCGACTCCCCGGTCGTCCTCGAGCCGGTGGGGGCACCGGTGGTGGTGCCGTCGTCCGGTCCGGACGCGGTGTAGTCCGAGGCCCGCCGAGCGCTCCGTCCGACCCGACCCGGGCACTCGCCACGACCCCACGGGGACACTCCGCGGCGCTGTCCCCCGGGGCCCCGGCCCGCCCCCGTGGGTTGTACGCCCTGGGGGACGTACACTCACTGTCCACCCCGGAGACATCCGGCCGGCCCACGCGGGTGGTGGAGGAGGAGGCGACCGTGTCGCTCACGCATGAGGAGGCCCTGGCCCAGGTGACCGAGCCGGGACAGCTGTTCGAGGTCGTGCCGATCGAAGTGGGCGGCCGCGCCGTGCGGGTGTTCAAGAACGCCCCGGCCACCCTGGGCCAGCTGTTCGCGGGGGCCCGGGGCGACCAGTCCGAGTTCCTCGTGTACGAGGACGAGCGCTGGACCTTCGACGAGACGATGCGCAACGTCGACGCGCTGGCCCATGCGCTGGTCAACGACTACGGCATCGCCCGTGGGGACCGGGTCGGGATCGCCATGCGCAACCTTCCCGAGTGGATCGTGTCGTTCGCCGCCATCCTCTCGGTCGGCGCCATCTCGGTCTCCCTCAACGCCTGGTGGACCGAGTCCGAGCTCGACTACGCCATCG
>CAZULR010000126.1:0-7287 GCA_964621235.1 uncultured Acidimicrobiaceae bacterium | reverse complement strand
CGGTGACGGAGCGGATCCGCTTCGTCACCTTCGTGCTGAAGCTGCCGATGCGCCACCCGCTCATCGTGGCCAAGCAGGCCACGTCGGTGGCCGTGCTGACGGGCAACCGGCTGTCCCTCGGGGTCGGGGCCAGCCCGTGGCCCGAGGACTACGAGCTGGTGGGAGTGCCATGGGAGGGACGGGGCCGACGCATGGACGAGGCCGTCGAGGTCGTGCGCGGCCTCTCGGCCGGCGGCTACTTCGCGTTCCACGGCGAGTGCTACGACATCCAGTCGGTCAAGATCTGCCCGGTGCCCAGCGAGCCGCTGCCCATCCTGATCGGCGGCCACGCCACGCCCGCCCTGCGCCGGGCGGCACGGTGCGACGGCTGGCTGCACGGCGGCGGCGACCCGGCCGACCTGCCGGGCCTGCTCACCAAACTCCACCAGCTCCGTGACGAGGAGGGCACCGCCGACAAGCCCTTCGAGGTACACGTCATCTCGGTCGACGCCTTCACGGTCGATGGCATCCACCGGCTCGAGGAGCAGGGGGTGACCGACGTGATCGTCGGCTTCCGGTGGCCCTACGAGGTGGGCCCGGACACCGAGCCCCTGCAGGCGAAGCTCGACAACCTGCGCCGGTTCGCCGACACGGTCATGACCCAGGTGGAGCGGTGACGGCCCCCGGGGCGTCCGGCACCGGTGGGACCGACGCGGCCACCCCGTCCGCCCGGGACCTCGGGCGGCGATCCATGGCCGCCGTGGAGGCGGGAGACCGCGACGGCTGGCTCGCCCTGTTCGGCGACGACGCCGTCGTCGAGGACCCGGTCGGGCCGTCGATGTTCGACCCCGAGGGGACGGGACACCGGGGACCGGAGGCCATCGCCGCCTTCTACGACAACGTGATCGGGGTCAACGAGTCGATCCGCTTCACCATCCGGCAGTCCTTCGCCTGCGGCGACGAGGTGGCCAACGTCGGGACCATCCGGATCAATTTCGTCGGCGGCGGTGCGGTCGAGGTCGACGGCGTCTACTGCTACCGCGTGGCGGCCGACGGCAGGCTGGGCGGCATCCGGGCCTTCTGGGAGGCCGATCAGATCCGCAGCGTCGAGTAGCGACGCCGAGTCCGGAGGGGCCTGATCGACGTTCCGGACGCCGGACCGTCGACGTCAGACCGTTGACGTCAGCAGGGCGTCGCGTCCCGGACCGACAGGGGCGCCTTCCAGTCGGGCATGGCCAGGATCATCTGCACGTCGGAGATGTGGCGCTCGAGGAACGCACCCTCGCAGTAGCAGAGGTAGAAGTGCCAGAGCCGCTGGAACCGGGTGTCGAGGCCCAGCGCCGTCACCGCGTCGGCGTGGTCCACGACGCTCTCGTCCCAGCGGCGCAGCGTCTCGGCGTAGTGGCGCCCGATGTCCTCGACGTCCACCACCAGCATCGGTGTGGCCCGGCGCAGCGACCGGGTGATCGCCTCGAGTGACGGCAGGCACCCTCCCGGGAAGATGTACTCGCGCACGAAGTCGGTGCCGTTCTTGGCCCGCTCGAAGCTCCGGTCCTCGACGGTGATGGCCTGCAGCGCCATCAGGCCCCGCTCGTGGAGGAGCCCGGCGCAGGAGGCGAAGAACGTGTCGTGCTGGCGCCAGTCGACCGCCTCGATCATCTCGATGGAGACGAGCTTGTCGTAGGTGCCGTCGAGGTCCCGGTAGTCACTGTTGCGCACGGTCACGAGGTCGGCCAGGCCCTCCTCGACGACCCGCTTCGAGGCATAGCGGAACTGCGCGTCCGAGATGGTCGTCGTGGTCACGCGGCAGCCGTAGTTGGCGGCGGCGTGGCAGGCGAAACCACCCCATCCCGTACCGATCTCCACGACATGGTCGTCGGGGCCGAGGCCGAGCTTGGTGCAGAGTCGGTCGAGCTTGGCCCGCTGTGCGGAGGCCAGATCGACCCCGGGTTCGGCGAACATCGCCGAGGAGTACATCATCGTCTCGTCCAGCATCAGCTCGAAGAACTCGTTGGAGACGTCGTAGTGGGCCTGGATGTTGTTGCGGTCGACGTGCTTGGAGGGCGGTCGGAACCGACGGAACCAGTCGGTTGACACGCCGACGGCCTGGCCCACCCGGTCCTGCACGGCGGTCACCGGTCGCAGGCCGCGGTTGAGCACCCGGGTGAGGGTGGGGAGGTCGTCACAGTCCCAGAGGCCGTCGGCGTAGTCCCGACCGAGCCCGACCGAGCCCTGCAGGAGGGTGTCCCAGTAGACGACGGGGTCGTGCACGGTCATCGTGACCTCGGGATGGCCACCGCCGAACCGGTGGGTGCCGTTGTCGTCGATGACGACGAGCGTGCCACCCCGCAGGTGGGACGCCATGTACCGCAGGAACTTCGTCGCCACCGGGGTGCCGGCCCTGGACCCGATCCAGCTCACCGGAAGTTCCGCCATGGCAAGCGCTCCTGTCCGTCGCTCGGGGCGCCGATCGCCGTCGTCGCCGTCCTGTCGGGATGTGCATGGAAGGGTACGCCCTTGCGCTTGAGCGTGAGGGCCTGGCGGTAGATGCCGAGCGACACACGCAGCGTCATCAGGGGGAACCGCCACAAGAGGCGGCCCTGGGCCCGCCGTCCGGCCGGCGCCCGGGTCAGCGTCATCGAAGCGGCGAACACGAGGTCGTCGCCGTCGAAGTCGTCCACGGCGAGCGTGAGGTGCCGACCGGGCTCCCCGATGGTGAAGCGGTGGGTCAGCCCCATCGGCAGGAAGGGGGAGACGTGCATCCCCTTCGCCGCCCGGTGGATGCCCGTGCCGGGCAGCACGTACGCGGTCCGCTCGTGCCAGGGGGTGTTGGTGACCTCGACCACGACGGTCTCGACCTCTCGGTGGGTCGGGTCCCAGCAGTAGTAGGTGGTGATCGGGTTGAACAGCCAGCCCCAGGTGCGGAGCTGGGTGAGGACGCCGACCGGCCCGCCCGGACGGGTGCCGGTGCGCTCCTCGACCAGGTCCCGCACGGCATCGTCGAGGGGTACGGCCGGGTCGCCGAGGTAGTCGGCGCGGCGGAACGTGACAGCGTTACGGCCCTCCCGGCTCCACAGAGGGTGGAGCGCGCAGACCTCGCTGATCTCGGAGAGGTCCAGGTAGACCATGGCGATCCGGTAGGTGAACCGGTGGTCGACCGGCGTGTGGCGGTGGTGGACCACCCGTCCCGCGTAGACGCCGCTGTGCAGCGCGCCGACCGACCGTCCGGGGCCGGTTTGCGCCTCGACAGCCGGTGCGGCCGCGCTCACAGGTCCACGCCGGCCAGTCGACGGCACACGACGCGGGCGCTCTGGACACCGTCCTCGTGGAAGCCGTAGCCCCAGTACGCGCCGCAGTACCAGGTGCGCTGCATCCCGTTGAGCTCCTCCTGGCGCCGCTGGGCGGCGATGGCGGCGACGTCGTAGACGGGGTGGGCGTAGTCGAACGTCCCGAGCACCGTCGCGGGGTCGATCGCCTCCTCCCGGTTGAGGGTGATCAGCAGTTCGTCCCGGGAGTCCACCCCCTGGAGGGTCCGGAGCCGGTAGGTGAGCGTCGCCTCCGTCGGGTGGTCGGGCAGCCGGTGGTAGTTCCAGCTCGCCCACGCCCTCCGGTTGGTCGGCAGCAGCGAGACGTCGGTGTGCAGCGTCGCCCGGTTGGGCTGGTATCCGATGGCGCCCAGCACCTCCCGCTCGAGGCGGTTGGGGTCCGACAGCAGGTCGAGGGCCTGGTCGCTGTGGGTGGCCACGACGAGGTGGTCGAAGCGCTCGGGACCGCGGGCGGTCACCAGCTCCACGCCGTCGTCGTCCCGGGTGATCTTCGTGACCGGCTCGTCGAGGCGCACGGACCGGCCGAGCGGCGCGAGCACGGCGTCGACGTAGTGCTTCGAGCCCCCGTCCACGGTGCGCCAACTCGGCTGGTTGCCGTACTCGAGCAGTCCGTGGTTGGCGAAGAAGCGAGCGAACGTGACGGCCGGCATGGCGAGGAACGTCGACGGGTCGGCCGACCAGATCGACGAGCCCATGGGGACGAGGTACCAGTTGAGGAACTGCGGCGACCAGTGCCCACGGTCGAGCAGGGCGCCGAGTGAGACCGTGGCGTCATGGGGGTCCTCCAGCAGCGCCCTCGCCATGCGGTTGAACCGGACGATGTCGGCGAGCATCCGCAGGAACGCGGGACGGGCCAGGTTGCGTCGCTGGGCGAAGACGGTGCCGATCGACGAGCCCTTCCACTCGAGGCCGGTCACCTCGTCGGCGACGCTGAAGCTCATGTCGCTCTGTTTGGTGGCCACCCCGAGGTCGTCGAACAACGTGATGAGCCCGGGATAGTTGCGCTCGTTGTAGACGAGGAACCCCGTGTCGACGTCGAACGAGCCGTCGGGGAGGTCCACCGTGACCGTGTGGGCATGGCCCCCGGGCCTGGCGTCGGCCTCGAACACGGTGACGTCGTGCCGACGCGAGAGGAGGTGGGCGCAGACGAGTCCGGAGATCCCGGTGCCCACGATCGCGATTCTCATCTGTCCGGCCTGCTCCCTGATCGTGCCCGTCGTTGCCGACGGGTATTCGGAGGAGCCGACGGATCGGGATGATGCCGATCGGAAACCCCAGGTAGATCATTATATTTGCTGTTGAGGCCCCACCAGACGGTAGGGCCGCGTCACGCGACGAGGAAGGATCCGCCATGGCCCGCTACCGGGGAACCGTGATCTCGACCCGGTCGGCCGAGGAGACCTTCGACTACATGGCCGACTTCGCCAATGCCGCCGAGTGGGACCCCGGTACGGCCGGGGCCGAGAGGCTCGACGACGGCCCGGTCGGCCGGGGCAGCACCTTCCGCCTCGGGGTCCGGGTCGGGACCCGGGTCGTTCCCCTCGACTACCGGATCGTCACCTACGACCGGCCCTGGCGGGTCGTGCTGCTGGGGGAGTCGGACACCATCCGCTCCGAGGACACCGTCACGGTGACCCCGACCGCGGACGGCGGCTCGATCCTCACCTATGCAGCCGATCTCCGCCTCAAGGGTGCGTTCGCAGCGGCCAACCCGCTGCTCCCGCTCGTCTTCGACAGGATCGGCGACAAGGGAGTGGCCGGACTCCGGCGCACCCTCGGCGGTCCACCCGTCGCCACGGAACGGCCCCAGGCCGGACCGGTGGTGGCGCGGACCGTGGACGAGGCGCTCGAGGCCACCGTGGTGGGGAGCTTCTCCTCGATCGGGCCGGCGGTGCGGAGTCGCACGGCGGGCTGGACACCGCCCCCGTCGCTGGCCGGTAGGACCGTGCTGATCACGGGGGCCACGTCCGGCATCGGGCTGGCGGCCGCCAAGGGCGTGGCCCGGTTGGGCGCCCGCGTCGTCCTGACGGCACGGGGCCACGACCGGGCCCGCCGCGCCGTCGATGAGGTGCTCCAGGTGACGCCGACCGCGCAGGTCTCCTACCTGCTCGCCGACATGGGCGAGTTTGACCAGGTGCGGGGCCTGGCCGAGGAGTTCCTCGCCACGCACGACCGGCTGGACGTCCTGATCCACAACGCCGGTGCCCTCACCAGGGACCGGCGCGAGTCGGGATCGGGCACCGAGCTCACGGTGGCGTCCCAGGTGGCCGGTCCGTTCCTGTTGACCGGACTGCTCCTGGCGGCCCTCGAGGCGGCCGCGCCGTCACGGGTGATCCAGGTGTCGTCGGGCGGGATGTACACCCAGCGGTTCGACCTCGGATCCCTCGAGATGCCCGCTGACACCTACGACGGCACGGTGGCCTACGCCCGGGCGAAGCGGGCCCAGCTGGTGCTCCTGCACGAGTGGGTGCGCCGGACGGCCGGCACCGGTGTGTCCTTCCACGCCATGCACCCGGGCTGGGCCGCCACCCCGGGGATCCAGGACAGCCTTCCCGGGTTCGCCCGGGTGATGGGCCCGCTCCTCCGGACGGCCGACCAGGGGGCCGACACGGCCGTGTGGCTGGCGTCGGCCCCGGCGGCCGTCGAGACGAACGGCGGGTTCTGGCTCGACCGGCGACCGCGTTGGGAGCACAAGGTCCCGTGGACCCGCCTGCCGGAGGAGGACTTCGCCGATGCCGGGGCGGCGCTGTGGGCGTGGTGCGCCGCCCGTACCGGGTGGGACGGCCCGACGCGGGCGGTCTGAGGCGCCCCGGGCGACCGCGCGCCAGCGACGAAGTCGGTGGTGGCCGACTGGCCGCTCAGCTGGTGAAGCCGTATCGGCGGTGGGGTCCCATGGCAGCGAACTCGAACATGCCGTACCCGACCTGGTCCCCGCAGGTGAACCTGGCGGCGTACTCGGTCAGCCCCCAGGCCGTGTAGTTCGGGTCCGGGGCGACGATCTGGCCCTGGGTCACCAGTTCGCCCTGGTACATGCCGTGCTTCCAATCGGGCTCGAGGCCGTAGCCCGAGCCGAGCAGCAGCGGGAACGCCAGCAGCGGCTCCACCTCGACCACGGCAGTCAGCTCGCCGCGCGGGCCGTAGTACGAGAGGGTGGCGTCGGTCACGGTCCGGGTGCCCTCGACGAAACGCACGTCGTGCTCGGGCCGGCCGAGCCACGTGGTCTCGGCGCCGGACCCGAGCACCGGGATGCGGTGGGCGTCCTGCATGATCCGCTCGCCGGAGGGTCGTTCCTGCACGATGGTGACCATGGCGTGATCCTCGAAGCGCACCGGCGCGTAGATCCAGAAGAAGCCGGCCTCGGTGTCGGTCACCCGGATGCCAGGAGGCTCGGCCTCGCCCACGGGCCGGATGCCCCACGAGCGGTCCCGTGATCCCCACCACTTGTCTGGGGTCAGCTGGACCTCGCGGTCACCGACCTTGAGCGTGCCGGTCCAACCGCCGACCTGGGCGAACCGGGTGGAGTCGAAGATGATCCGGGAGAACTGGCGGTCGAAGTGGCGCGACTCGAGATGGGCCTCGCAGAAGCCGTCGTAGACGGCGTCGAGCTCGATGCCCCACTCGTTGGGCTCGAGGATGACCCGGAGCTGCTCGAGCCCCTTGACCACCTCGACCCGGATGGGGCCCACCGAGGCGTCCATGCGGTCGGCCCCCAGGGTCTTGGACGAGCGGACGACCCGATGGTCGTCGCCCCACTTGACCGACACGAACGCATCGGCCACGCCGAGATTCGGGTACTGGCCCACACCGATGACACAGAACAGCTCTTCCTCGGTCCCGTGTACCTCGCCGGTGCCGTGGATGTTGAAGTAGTACCGGTCGTAGAAGTTCCGGTCCGAGGAGCCGACGTTGCGCATCGGCTCACTGATCTGGTGGACCGGGTAGTCGTCGAGGGGGGAGAGCACGTCGGACTCCACTTCTCCGG
>CAZULR010000125.1:0-7294 GCA_964621235.1 uncultured Acidimicrobiaceae bacterium | reverse complement strand
CCGCTGTCGTGCCCGACGACGGCGAACCGGTCAAGCTCGAGCAGTTCAACAACCCGCCGGACCGTGGCGATGTGCTGGTCAATGGTCAAGGGCGTCTGGGCATCGAACCGGCTCGAGCCTGCGCCGGGGAAGTCGATGATGTGGCACGTCACGTCGCGACTCAGGCGTGGCAGGACCGTTCGGAAGGTCGCGCCGCTGACCGGCCATCCATGGATGAACAGGACATCCGGTCCTTGGCCCACCCGACGGTAGGCAACGTCGCCGGCACCGACGTCGAGGAACGTGTCGGGCGTGCGACGGAAGAGGTCGGAGGCCTGGGTCAGCGAGAGTGAGGACATGGAACCTCCATGGAATCGTGTGGGCCCCGTGGGACGAGTGGCCCTGTGCCAGTGGTTGCAGTGATCACTACATAACCCTATTCGTAGTGGTCACTACAATCAAGCGGCAATGGGGTATCGGCATACCAAGGAGGAGATCCTGGAGGGCGCGCTCGCCGTCGCATTCGCCGACGGACTGAGCCAACTGACCTACGGGCGGGTCGCCCGGCGACTCGGCATCAGTGACCGGATCGTCGTCTACTACTTCCCCTCGAAGGAGGACCTCGTCAGCGAGGTCCTCGTTTCGGTCGGGTTGCAACTGCAACAGGCCCTCGAGCCCGCGCTCACCTCGGCGGCCAAGGGTCACCTCGAGCTCGTGCAGGCCGCCTGGCCGATCATGGCCCGTGCCGAGGCAGATCCCATCTTCGCGCTGTTCCTCGAGGCGAGCGGCCTGGCGGCATCCGGACGGGAGCCCTACCGCACCCTCGTCCCGCAGCTGGTCGAGGTCTGGATCACCTGGACGACTGAGTACCTCCACGGCACGTCGACGCAGCGCCGAACGGAGGCGGAGGCCTCCGTAGCGATCCTCGATGGCCTGCTCCTGCTCCGTCAGATGGCGGGAAGTGCCGCGGCCGATCGAGCCGCGACGAGGATCGGCGTCTCCAGCCGGAGGTGACCCGGGCCCGAGGCGGTTGGGGATGCCAGGGTGGGCCCGGTTCGAGGGCGGCGGACGCCGATGAACTCGAAGCCTCCGCTGGCAGAGCTGAGGATCTGTCCTCGCTGACTCCGTCGCCCCAGGCGGCGTACCCCGGGCCAACCCGGTCACGGGATCGTGCAGCAGGCCCCTGCGCCAAAGGGCCCGTGGATCGGTGCGGTAGATCTCGTCGGAGCGGTGGTAGGCGGGCACGCCGGGAACAGGCCAGTGAGGCGGGCGGCCCGCGCCCCGGTCCAGCCGGGTGGTCGAGAGGCCGGGTGACACGCCACGTGAATTCCCTTGACTGGCCTCGGCCCAGCCGTTAAACCCGGACCGTAGCTCCGAATCGTTCGTTGCCGGCAAGAGAAGCTGGGAGGAGCGTCAGATGCGCAAGGGGGATCCGTGCACGGGAGCGCCGTCTCCCAGGTCCGGTTGGGCCGGGGCCCATCGGGTGAACTGGTGGCGTTCGGGCAGCGCCGTGGCGGTCGTGACCGCCGTGTTGGCCACGATCTCGGCGGTCGGGCTCCCGGCGCGGTCGGCCGCGGCGGACTCGCTCACGCCGGCCTACATCACCAGCACGACCGGAACACCGCAGTCCGCCACCATCGGTACCGCGTTCGGCACCCTTGCGGTGACGGTCACCGACCCGACCGGTGCGCCGGTGTCGGGGGCGTCGGTCACGTTCACTGCGCCACCGCCGCTCGACAACTCGGGAAACCCCGAGGCCACCGGTACCTTCGCCACCGACGCCAACTGCACCGCCCTCGACAACGGTCAGGACTGTGTCGCGACGACCGGCGCCAATGGGGTGGCCACCTCCTCGGCCCTGACCGCCGACACCACCCACGGCTCCTTCGTCGTGAGCGCTGGTGTCGCCGGATCCAATCCGAACGAGACGGCCACGTTCGCGCTGGCGAACACCTCTTCGGACACCGGACAGCTGCAACCGTGTGACGACCCGCCGGCGGATCCGACGGTGGGCTGCTACCAGGTGGCCCAGGCCCAGATCAACGGGGTGCCCATCAGCATCCCCTCCGACTGCACCTACCGGACGGACATCACCACCAACCTGATCAATTGGATCAACTCCCTCCCACAGGGCACCTCCGGCTTCCCCCTCGAGATCCAGTTCGTCAAGAACGGCTGCTACCGCATCGACGGGACCGTGTACCTGCGGGGCTTGAGGCACGTGATCATCGACGGCAACGGTGCCGTGATCGAACAGACGTCCGTCGCCAATCCCGAACTGGACAACATCACGTCGCTGCCCACGGTCTCCCCCTACTGCGGCAGCGAAGGCGTCGACAATGGGAGTGCGGACGCCGCGACGGCGCTCGAGTACGCGCAGCTCTACCAGGTGGGCAACGTCGACATCATGTGGTTCATCGAGGGGGGCTGTGACCTGGTCTTCGAGAACATGAACATCACCTCGACCACGTCCGCCCACAGCGCCACCTCGGTGGGCCCCTCGGCCTCCTGGGATCCCTCGGGCTCGTACGGCGACCTGTCGGTGAGCCGGGGTCTAACCTCCACGACGTCGTCCAAACAGGGGGTCAGTCCTCCGACGCTGCAGGGAACGGGGCGGAGCGGCTATACGTCGACGTACAACGTGGTGAACCTCGCGTACACCGTCACCAACACCGGCACCATCACGCTGTTCGGCGTCAAGGTCAAGGACACCATAGGCAGCACGAAACTCACCGTCCGCTGTCCTTCGACGACCCTCACGCCGGGAGCGTCGGTGGCCTGCACCGGGAGCTACCAGGTAAAGACCGCCGACCTCAACTTCGGGTCGGTCAGCGATGCCACCAAGGTCACCGGATCGACTGCCCAGACCGGCGGCACCGTGATCACCGCCAAGCCGTCCACCTTCACCATCGGCGAGACGGGCGCCTACGACGATCTGAGTGTGGTCACCTCGTCGACCACCGTCGGAGGCACGACGTCGTACCGCTACCTCGTCACCGACACCGGTGACGGCTACCTGTCGTACGTCTCGGTCAGCGACAGCTTGGGAACCCAAATCAGCTGCCCCGACACCTCGAAGCCCACCGACCACCTGGCCCCTTGGGACGGCAAGTCGGACGCCACCGACTCGATCACCTGCACGGGCAGTGACCCGGCGGGCAACTCACCGGTGACCGACACGCCGACTGCCACCGCCACCCAGTCCAACCGGAGCCAGGACTCAGCCTTCGAGCTGGCCGGGGCCCAGCGAGTGCTGATCACCGGCAACACGATGACCAACGTCCAGGGGGACTGCGCCACGCCGACCGGTCTCGATGAGCGGGGTCACCTGGGCCAGACAAATCCCCAGAGCTATCCTTCGGCCGACGTCACGGTCTCCAACAACCAGTGCACCGGAGCCGGCCGGAACGGCGTCTCGGTCGTCTATGCCAACCGGGTGACGGTGGGGGGGACCGTCCCGGCGGGGAGCTGCACCAACACCACCACGCCTCCTGGGGGACTCGCCGCCATCGACACCGCCAACTGCTTCACGGCCATCGCCACCAACGGCATCGACGTCGAGTCTGACTGCGGCAATCCGGCCAACGGTCAGGGGAACATCCTGGTCAACGGCAACACCTTCAGCGGCGCCCAATTGGTCAGCGCCCAGACCGCGGGGTTCCTCTGGAACTTCGGATTCACCAACAACTCGGTCGTGGAGATGCGTGGATTCTTCGAGCCGGAGACGGGGCCGCAGGGCTGCGGGAACGCGATACCCGGGCAGGAGTTCACGGTGACGGGGAACACGGCGAGTGCTGCAGCAGGCTGGACCAAGGATGCCGACTGGTACTTCTTGGGAGAGAGCGGTGGTCTGCTCTCCCTCAACTCGACACCCGCGTGCATCCTGACCTGCGCCAACCAACCCGATCCACCCGCGCAGAACTCCTACACCCCGTACGGGAATGCGTTCTACTTCGCGGAGACCCAGGCCGACTCCTCGGGTCAGGCTTCGGGAGGCCTCGGCGTCGGAGGCTTCGAAGTCGGGCACAACGTGTTGAGCGGCCTGGACTCCACCACGGTGCCCATCGTGGGCAGCTCCTCGAGCACGGGTGACACGTCGTGCGGGAACGTCTCCGAATACGACACGCCGCCCCCCGGGTACGGGATCGAGGGCAATCTGAACAACGGCAACCCCAATCAGGACGGTGCCATGACCTCGGAGACCGTCACTCCGTGCATCGACCAGAACGGTGGACCTCCGGACTCGCCGCTGCAGCCCGAGGTGTCCAATGTCCCGGGTGTCCCGATCAACCAGTCCGACGGTGCATCGTGCGGCGGATGCGAGCTGAGGTTCGCTCCGAGGGTGCAATCGCCGGCACTGGTGGCAACCCATCCGACCCGCAGCTCCTCGACGAAACGCCAGTCGGTTCACAAGAGGATCGCCGGGTCCGACCTGGCCCGTCACGCGGCGTCCGAGAGCCTGACCAGTTCGCCCCCTCCGGAGGTGAAGTGCACGACGGTCACCGGGTCGGTGACTTTCGACCCCCCGCTGTCGGCGATGAACACATCCACTTCCGAGATGGCCCTGATGCAGCTGGCCATCGCGGGGTGCACGGGTCTCAATGGCGCCGCCACGCCGGTGACCGGCACCGGTGCCGCCGAGCTCCCACTCGCCAGCAACAACTGCTCCGCCCTGACCGCTCCGCTGACGACCCCGACGTCGCTGGCCATCAGCTGGTCACCGAAGACTCTGGGCGCCACCGAGGTGACCTTCCCCTCGTTCTCGACGCTCCTCAACCAGCACCTGACGTTCAGTCTCGGGAGTGCCATCCGCGCCTCGCTGGTCTCCGACAACACCAGTAGCGCCTTGGCCCAATGCCAGAATTCCCAACTTGCTTCGCTGCCACTGAAGTCCGGATCACTCACTACGCCCCTGACTATTCCCCCGGTTACCGCTCCCGCGATGCCGACCGGGATCACCTCGGTGCCCGGCAACGGCCAGATCACGGTGTCCTGGAACGCGGCCAACAGCTCGCTGGCGGTCACCCAGTACCGGGCGACCGCACAGCCCGGGGGGGAGTTCTGCACCACGATCTCCACTTCGTGCACGATCACGGGGCTGACCAACGGCGTTGCCTACACGACCCGTGTCTCCGCCACCAATGACGTGGGCTCGGGGCCGGACGCCCGCAGTAGCCCCAGCGTCACGCCTGCGTGACCAGGGCGCGAGCCGCGATCTGCCGCACGGACCTCGCGTCGAGCCACGGGATCAGAGCCTTGATCAGGTTCGTGCGAGCACGCCATGATCCGGAGTCTTCGGACCCTGAATCCGATCGGGTGGAGCGTGAGCCTGTGCCTTACAACGTGGCCATCGGCGCGAGCGGGGTTGGCCGCTCGTGGGGGCAGTGACCAGCAGTCAGCTGAGCAGGGGGTCAGGTCACCTCATCCGATTGAGCTGGGGACGTGGACAGTGTGGCCGGTCAGCCGACCAGGGTGATGATCAAGGTGGCGCTGACCGGTGACGATCCCCCGGCCAAGGGAGTGATGGTCAGAGCGGTCGAGGCCCCGACAGGATTTTCCAGCTGGAGGACGGAGTCGGCGGTGGTAGTGGTGACCAGGGCCTGGCCGACGAGCTGGGAGGTGCCGGTGGCTCTTCCGACGACCGTGTACGCGAGGGCCACGCCATTGAGCACCAGTTCCAACTGGCCGGCCTCGTCAACCGAGACCTGGAACTCGATCTCGTAGGTCCCGACGTCGGAGAGGAGGAAGCTCGAAGTGCTCAACCTGGCACTGGCCGAGCCGGTCTGGGGGCCGTCCTGGGGGAATTGCACCGGCACGCCGGCGCCGACGGTGGCCGCGTTGTCCCCGGGCATGAGCGCGTAGTACTCGGCGGAAGCAGTGGTCCCGGACGGACCGGTCGGCCCTGCTGGACCCGTGGGCCCGGTGTCACCAGTCGGCCCGGCAGGCCCAGTGGGTCCGGTGGGTCCGGTGGCACCAGTTGTTCCTGGTGTGCCGGGCGCACCGATCGGGCCGGGAAGTCCGATGGGGCCGATGGGGCCGACGGGTCCTGCTGCGCCGATGAGGCTGACACCGGCGGGCCATGCCCCGGCGGCCTTCGGCCCGTAGAGGAACGATGTCGCCGAGTCGATGTAGTAGTCGCCGTCGGCACCGGTTGCCGCGGAGGGCGTCGTCGTGCCGTTCAGGAGTTGGGCACCCGTGGGCCCTGGAGGCCCAGCAGGCCCAGGAGGCCCAGGAGGGCCGGTGGTGGTCGCGGCGGCGTTGGCGAAGCCGACGATCGGTGCGAGGAGGGACGTGCCACCCAGGGAGCCCACGAAGGTGGCGTCGCCGAAGGCGAAGACTCCGCCGTCAGCACCCACCAGCCAGTAGCCCTTGGCATCGGAGGTGGCGATGATGCCGGTGATCGGAGCATTGAGGTGCTTTCCGGCCATCGATCCGTAGACGCCGGCAGTGCCGAACGCGTAGACGGCTCCGGCTGAGCTGACCAGCCAGTAGCCCGTACCGGACGCGTTGGAGGCTTCACGGGTGGCTGACCGGAGATCGGAAGTGAGCTCGGCCGAGACGGCACGGGGGGCCACCGCCGAACGGGCGGAAGCACTCCATCCGGAGCTGATGGTGACCAAGGGCACGGCAACAGCCACCGCAAGTGCGGTGGCAACCAGGGTGGCGGCAAGCCCGCGGTGGAGTCGCATGGTGGGTGGCCGTCCTTCCAGGGTGGAGGTTCCGGCCTCAGTGCGGGTCCGGTCGATTGGAGGAGCGCACTAGTGCCGCCACATCCACAGTAGTCAGCGGCCTATCCGCCGACGTTGATGGTGCTGCGTCACCTTCTGACGAAGGCGTTCGTGCCAACGCTGGTCCTGACCTGGCGCCGGCGTTCAGGCCGCGGTGAAGATCCTCAGCTGGCTGAGCTGAGGACGGGTATCGAAGTACCGAGAATCAATGGTTCGACATCCGATCGCAATGACACGTTCGACTCAGCTCGCACATCGTTCCTGGTCCTCCAGGTAGCGACGTCTCAGCTCGCGCTTCAAAGGCTTGAAGGCACCGGACAGCGGAAGCGGATCGTCCCGGAGCTCGATTGATTTCGGAACCTTGAACCCGGCAAGGACCTTGCGGGCATGCGCGATCAGATCCTCCACCGTCGCCTTCGTGCCGTGTCGAAGGACGACAATCGCGTGCACGGCCTCACCCCACTTGTCGCTCGGAATTCCGATTACCGCGACCTCTGCCACGGCGGGATGAGAGCCGATGGCGTTCTCGACTTCGATGGAGTAGACGTTTTCTCCCCCGGTGACGATCATGTCCTTCATCCGATCGG
>CAZULR010000124.1:5236-7316 GCA_964621235.1 uncultured Acidimicrobiaceae bacterium | reverse complement strand
TTGATCGAGCAGGCGATGCCCAGGCTCACCGGGCCGACCCAGGCCGGCAGCCACGCCACCGCCCGGCCCGGCCAGCGGTCCCACCGCCACACGGCCAGCACCAGGAACGGCACGAACAGGGCGTCGGTGCCGCCGCTGGCGAACGGCCCGACGAAGGCCCCGGTCAACAACAGCATGGGGGCGAGCCAGCGCAGCGCGGACGGGAGCATGCAGTAGACCAGGACGGCGGTCACCAGCCACGCCGTCAGGTCCACCCAGTCGCTGACCATGTGGCCGAGCCCCAGCCACATGACCGGCGCCTGCAGCAGGAACGAGCCGGCCGGGTACGAGGCGCCGACCGTGTGGGCCCCGTCCACCTGGTAGGTCCAGAAGTCGGCGGCCGGATGCAACAGGCGGGCCGCCCCGGCCATGGACGACGTGTACGGGTCGTGACCCTTGAGCAGCAGTCGGCTGGCCACCTGATTGAAGGCGGCCGAGTCGGTGGCGTAGTAGTGCCGGTTGTGGATGTCCGTCCCCTGGGTGACGGCCACCGTCACCAGCCCGGCGGCCAGGCCGAACCACTGCAGCCCGGTCGACACGGGGTGGCGGTCGGTCCAGACCAGCACGGAACCGACCAGGGCCACCGCGGCCAGCACCGGCGCCAGGGCCGCGGCCCAGGCACCCGAGGCCCACGAGCCCCAGTAGTTGAGTCCGGCGGCCAGGATGGCCAGCCACACGATCGACCAGGCGCACTGCTGGACCAGCTCGAGCGTGCGGTCGCGGGGCCCGGCGTCGGGACCGTCGGACACCCGAACCGGTCCGCGGTCGGACCGGGCGTCGGGTGTCGGCTCCGTCGGCGTGTCGAGGATCACGGGAACACCGCCCGGGAGCCGAGCTCGAGTGCCGAGAACCCGAGCAGCAGGACGGCGGAGACGGCCACGAGCCACCGGTGGGTCCGGCCCTCGTAGCGGGTCCCGAGCGCGATCACGACGGGGAACGCCAGCATCAAAAAGCGCGGGCGCAGCCCCACGGGCTGGGAGATCGCCGCCGAGCCGAGGGCGCAGATGCCGTAGAGGAGGACGGCTCCGGGCTGGTGCTCACGGACCATGAGGACGACGCCGATGACGGCGGCCACCGTGCCGAAGAAGAGGATCTGGCCGGTAAGGGTGGGCGACACCGGGTTGTGCAGGAACGCCCACAGGATCCGGAACGGGTAGACGAGCGATGGATAGCTCTTCCACCCGCCCCGCTCGGTCAGCCGCCAGGCGTTCAGCACCCCGGTGTGCCGGTCCAGGTAGGCCATGTACGCCAGGAAGCCCAGCGGTGCCAGCAACGGGGCGACCAGGGCGGCGAACCGCCGCTCCTTCACGACGGCGCGCCCCGCGCTCCAGAGGCAGCTGACCACGAAGGCCAGCGCCACCGGCGACGCCGCCGTCGCCACCGCGCCGAGCAGCCCGGCCAGCCACCACCGTCGGTCGGCCAGGGCCAGCAGCCCGAACGACACGCAGGTGACGACGATGCCCTCGGAGTAGCCGAGGCTGAAGGCGAATGTGCCCGGGAAGACGGCGAAGAGCAGGGCCGCCCGCTGTCCCCCGCCGTCGCCGCCGAGTCGGCGGGCGAGCAGTCCCACGCCGTAGACGGCGGTGGCCCCGGTGACCGCGCTCAGGACGAGGATCGACCAGCCCGGCGGCAGGCCGCTGAGGTCGATGGCCCGGACCACCAGCGGGAAGAGCGGGAAGAAGGCGATCGGGTTGGCCGCGACATGGCCGTGCACCATGGGCAGGTGGGCCGGGTAGCCGTGCCGGACAGCCTGCAGGAACCAGGCACCGTCCCAGATGTCGAGGTCGTAGAGCAGGCTGTTGTGGGTGAACAGGTTGGCCACGGCCACCAGGGCCACCGTGGCCACCCGGATGCCGGCGTAGACCAGCAGCGCCGTGCGGGGGATCCACCGGTCGGGGGGCGCCGTGGTCGCCGGCCCGTCCTCGGACGGGACCACGGGCGGTCGGCCGGTCACGCCGTCGGCGTCGGTGTCGGTGTCGGGCGACATGGCGTACCCCGGGAGGTCGCCGGACGACGGCGGTGCGGGTGGGGTCACCCCTGC
>CAZULR010000124.1:0-5136 GCA_964621235.1 uncultured Acidimicrobiaceae bacterium | reverse complement strand
GGACCCGGGAGACGCGGACCCGGGGGATGCGGGCCGGGTCGTGGCCTGGCGGGGCGCGGACTCAGACACGGGCCGGGCCCCCGAGAGCCGATCGCCACATGCCCGACGCCACGAACCAGACGCCGGCCACGACGAGCAGGGGGCCGACGACCCAGTAGTCACCGCCGTTGAGGAGCGGCGTGCCGCCGGCCCCGACGAGCAGCATGCCCAGCGCCGCCGCAACGGCGACCGCCTTCGAGCGCTGTGCCGACGACGCCGACAGGACGGCGATGCCCCACATCAGGTACCAGGGCCACAGCGTCGGGCTGAGCACCACGAACAGCAGCAGGGCCAGACCGCACAGGCGGACCGGGTCGCGGCCGCGCACGTGGAGGGCCATCCAGATGATGCCGGCGACGGCCGCCACGGCACCGAGGGCCTGGACCGCCGAGATGCCCCGGGAGACCGTCACCGGCAGGCCGACGGCGTGGAGCACCCCGCCCACGAAGGATCCCACGGACACGAGCGGGGTGATCAGCACCTTGAGCTCGGTGGGCACGTGCAGCGCCGTCGGGCCGAGCCAGGTCCAGCCGAGCCCGGCCCCGACGGTGACGGCGGCGATCACCAGGACGGTGATGGCCGCCGACTCGGCGATGACGCGCCACTTGCCGCCCCGGTCCTCCCGGGCGCATCGGTCGGCCACGAGGAAGACGATGCCCGCGGCCGCCGGGAGCTTGATGGTGGCGCCCAGGGCACAGAGCGCCACCCCCCAGCGCAGCCACCCCCCGGTCCCGAAGGCCAGCCCGGCGAGGAGCAGGCCGACCATGAGCGCGTCGTTGTGCCCGGAGGAGACGAAGCTGAACAGGGCCAGGGGGCTGAGCACGCCGAGCCACAGTGCGAGCCCCGCGTCGTTGCCGTACCGGCGTGCCAACGGGGGCAGGGACACCATCATGAGCACGACCCCGACCAGCTCCATGGCCCGGAAGACCAGGATCTGGGCCACCAGGGAGGTGCCCCCGAGCGCGGCGGCGTAGCGGCCCAGGGAGACGAACAGCGGCCCGTAGGGCGATGCGGTGTGTCGCCACACGGTGGCGATCGACGACAGCACGTCGCCCGGTCCGAGGGCGGTGGGCGCCACCACGTAGGGGTTGAAGCCGTGGTGGGCGAGCTGTCCCTGGGCCACGTAGCTGTAGAGGTCCCGGCTGAACAGCGGTGCCCCGAGGAAGAACGGCAGCCCCCACACGACGAGGACGATCCACGCCGTCGGGACGGACAGGCGACCCCGGTAGGCGTGGACGCCGACACCCATCCATCCGGCGCCGAGGACGGCCACCGAGGCGTAGAAGCCGAGGTGGGCGGCGATGCCGGTGCCGACCGGGACGGTGAACCACCAGTGGTCGCCGGCCGGGTGCGGGATCGAGCCGATGCCGCTCCCGGTCACCACCATGGCCGCCGCGCCGAGCGTGCCCACGGCGATCCATAAGGGCAGCGGGCCGACCCTCCGCGCCGGTGGCTCGGGCGCGGAGGTGCCCACCCCGGTCCCGTCTCTCCGGGTCGGCCGGGCCAGGGTCATCGCCGGCCGCCCGCCCGAACCGGGCCGACGCCACCCCCGCGTCCCGACCGGGGCCCGCCACCGCGCCGGGGTGTCCGGTCCCGAACCGGGCCGGCGGAGAGGCTCATCCGGCCAGCGTGGTCACCCACCGGCTGTACAGGTGGTTGACCAGGTCGGACCAGGCGCCCCGGAACAGCAGGATGAGCAGGAAGGGGAGGAACATCAGGAACGGCTGCAGGTTCCAGTACCCGGGCAGCAGGCGCGCCGGGAGCAGGCGCTCGAGGATGGCCGCCCCGTCGAGCGGCGGGCACGGGATGAGGTTGAACACGCCCAGCATGATGTTGGCGAACCCGCCGAGGACGAGGATCTGGTCGAACAGGCTCAGCTGGGTCAACAGGTACACCTCGTGGAGTGCGGTCCGGCCGCCCGTCGCCACGAACACCACGCCCAGGAGCGCGGCCAGGACGAAGTTGATGAACGGTCCCACCAACGACACGAACACGATGTGGTTGCGCGGGCTCCGCAGGTTGGCGGCGTTGACCGGCACGGGCTTGGCCCATCCGTAGGCGCCGAGGCCGGAGAGGGAGAGCACGGCCGGCACCAGGAGGGTGCCGACCGGGTCGATGTGGCGGAGGGGGTTGAGGTTGAGGCGCCCCGCCCGTTTGGCCGTACTGTCGCCGAAGGCCAGCGCCACGGCCCCGTGGCTGATCTCGTGGATGATGATCGATGGGACGAGGACCAGGAAGTAGATGAGCTGGGAGCTGCTGATCCGGTGGGAGGCGGCGATGACCACGCCCAGGACGACGGCCACGGCGACGATGATCAGCGTGCGCTGGTCCACCTGGAAGCGCCGTCGGCCCGCTCCCGACCCTCCGGACCCCCAGGGGGTCACCTTCCGCTCCGGTTCAGGACCGGTTGGCGTGGTCGATGCAGAAGCGTGAGGCGGGCATGGCCTCGAGTCGGGCCGGGTTGATGGCCACGCCACAGGCCTCACACGTCCCGTAGGTGCCGCCGTCGAGCCGGGCGATGGCCGCGTGCACCTCCTCGAGGGAGTCCTTCAGCTTGCCGGCCAGTGCCTCCGCCTCGCCCCGCTCGGCCGTGACCTGGCTCGTGTCGGCGAAATTGGCGTCGTAGTCGAGCCCGGTCTTGCCGTCGTCGAACCCGAGCTCCGACAGCTCCGCCTCGAGTTGGGCCTGCTCGAGCTGCAGCAGGTTCCGGTAGTCGGTGGCTGGGGCGTCGGTGGGGGTCTCGCTGGGCATCCCGGCAATGTTACCCGTCCGCGACCCCCCCGGCCCGCGGATGGGCCCGCCGGTACGACGCCCGGAGGTGGTCCTGGCTGAGCCGGGTGTAGAGCTGGGTGGTGGCGATGGAGACGTGTCCGAGCACCTCCTGGACCACCCGGATGTCCGCCCCGTGCGCCAGCATGTGGCTGGCACAGGAGTGGCGCAGGACGTGGGGGCTCACCACGTCGCCGAGGCCCACCCGCTCCGCCCGGGCCTGGACGGCCGCCCACGCCCCCTGGCGCGACAGGCGCGCGCCCCGGACGTTGAGGAAGACCGCCTCGGCGTCGCCGCGCCGGGCGAACCGGTGGGGCTCCATCTGCACCCGGCCGGAGGGGCCGAGCCAGCGGTCGAGCGCCTCGCGGGCGGGTCGGCCGATCGGGACCAGGCGCTCCTTGGACCCCTTGCCGAACACCCGCAGCATGCCGGCGTCGCCGGTCAGGTCCAGGAGCGACAGTCCGACCACCTCGCTGATCCTGGCCCCGGTGCCGTAGAGGACCTCGAGCAGGGCGCGGTCCCGTAGGTCTACCGGCTCAGTGCCGTCGACCGAGTCCAGCAGATGCAGCACCTGGGCCTCCTCGAGCGCCTTCGGCAGCCGACGCGGCAGCTTGGGGGACCGGACGTCCGAGGTGGGATCGACGGCGATGGTCCCCTCCCCCACCCAGAACCGGTAGAGGCCCCGCAACGCGGTGGTCGCCCGGGCCAGCGACGCCGGGTTCCTCCCCTCGGCCCGCAGGGCGGCCAGGTGGCGCTCGAGATCGCCCGGCCCGGCGGTCAGGACCGGGACGCCCTCGTCGGCCGCCCAGGCCTCGTAGGTGGCGAGGTCCCGGCGGTAGGCGGTGAGGGTGTTGCGCGACCGCCCCTTCTCGACGGCCAGCCAGGAGAGGTACTCCTCGGCCCCGGTCGACAGCGGCTCGGTCACGTCGCCTCAGCGGCGGGCGGCCAGCCGGCGCACGGCCAGGCCCACCCCGAGGATGGTCGAGGCGTCGATCACGGTGCCGTCGTCGACCTTGGCGTCGAAGCGGGCGAGCGGCACCTCGACCACCTCCATGAACCGCTCCTCGGCACCCTGGCGGTCCGACGGGACGGGGTGGAGACCCGTCGCCACGTAGATGTCGGTGTACTCGTCGCAGAAGCCGGGGGTGATGACGGTCCGGGTCAGCAGCTCGAACCGGTCGGCCGCCAGGCCGACCTCCTCGGCCAGCTCGCGCCGGGCCGTCTCGCCGGAGGGCTCGCCGTCCACGTCGCAGGTGCCGGCCGGGATCTCGAGCAGCCAGCGGTCGACGGCCGGACGGTACTGGTGGACCAGCACGACCGTGTCGGCGTCGGTGACGGCCACCACGGCGACGGCTCCGGGATGGCGGACGATGTCCCGCTCGAAGCTGACCCCGTCGGGGTCGAGGAAGGTGGCGCGCTGCACCCGGATGAACCACCCCTGGTGGACGGTCTCCTCGCCGACCGGGGTGAAGACGGGCAGGTCGTGGCCGGGCGTGCCCCCGGCCTCAGCCGACGGCACCGATGTCGATCAGATGGGGGTCGCGTCCCTCGGCCCGGGCCAGCGCGGCACCGACGAGCTCGCGGAACAGGGGGTGCGGCTGGTCGGGTCGGCTCTTGAACTCGGGATGGGCCTGGGTGCCCACCCAGAAGGGATGGGTGGGCAGTTCGATGAACTCCACCAGCCGCCCGTCGGGCGAGAGCCCCGAGCACACCAGTCCGGCCTCCTCGAGGGGACCGCGGAAGCGGGGGTTGACCTCGTAGCGGTGGCGGTGCCGCTCGGACACGACCACGTCGCCGTAGGCCCGGGCCACCTGGGAGTCGGGCAGGAGGCGCGCATCGTAGGAGCCGAGGCGCATGGTGCCCCCCTTGTCGGACACGTCCACCTGGTCGTCCATCAGGTCGACCACGGGGTAGCGGGTGGTGGCCTCGAACTCGCGCGAGTTGGCGCCCTCGAGGCCGGCGAGGGACCGGGCCACCTCAATGATCATGACCTGGAGGCCGAGGCAGAGCCCGAGCAGCGGCAGGTCGTTCTCCCGGGCGTAGCGGGCGGCGGCGATCTTGCCCTCGATACCCCGCTCGCCGAAGCCGCCGGGGATGACCAGGCCGTCGAACGACCGCAGTCCGTCACGTTCCAGGAGGTCGGGCACGGTGGCGGCCTGGACCCATTCGATCTCGACCTTGGCGCCGTGGTGGAAGCCGGCGTGGCGCAGTGACTCGACCACCGACAGGTAGGCGTCGGGCAGGTCCACGTACTTGCCGATGACACCGATCCGGACCGGGCGCGTGGCTGCGGCCACCTGGGCCACCAGGTGCTCCCACCGGGAAAGG
>CAZULR010000123.1:0-7346 GCA_964621235.1 uncultured Acidimicrobiaceae bacterium | reverse complement strand
CTACGCCGCCCACCTGTACCTCGGGACGCTGCTGCTGCAGCTCGACGGCAACGCCACGGCCGCCGTGACCCAGTTCAACGCGTTCCTGGCCGACAGTCCGCCCCCGGCGGTCGTGGCCCAGGGGGCGACGGTCCTGCGCCAGGCCTATACGGCCGCCGGGGTGCCCGTGCCGTCGACGGTGTCCACCTGAGCCGGGCGGCGGACGATCGAAGGTATGGGTCCCGCCGACGAGCGGCCCCACCCCTCAGGGCGTCAGGACCACCTTGCCGCCGACGGTGCGGTCGATCAGGCCCGTCATGACCGCGGCCGCCTCGGCCAGGGGACGGGTGGCGGGCGCCGTCGGACGCAGGCGCCCGTCGGCGACCATGGCCAGGAGCTCGTCGAGGAGTACCCGGTTGCCGAGCGGGTCCTTGAACGTCCATCCGCCCCAGTCCACACCCACGACGGTGCGGTTGTTGAGCAGCACCTGGTTGGCCGGGATCGACGGGATGGGTCCCGACGCGAACCCGATGACGCAGTAGCGGCCGAGGTGACGGGTGGCCCGTAGGGCCGGCTCGGCGTGCCCGCCGCCGACCGGGTCGACCACCACGTCCACACCGCCCCCGGAGAGCTCCCGGGCCTTCGCCTTCAGGTCCTCCTCCTCGTAGGCGATGGTGGCCTCGGCCCCCATGGCCACGGCGGCGGCGAGCTTGTCGGCCGTCGAGGCGGCGGCGATCACCCGGGCGCCGAGGGCCGTCGCCACGTCGACTGCGGCCAGCCCGATCCCGCCGCCGGCGCCGAGTACCAGCACCCACTCGCCTGGCGCGACGGTCGTCCGCCGGGTCAGCGTGAACAGCATCGTGCAGTAGCTCTGGATCAGCGCGGCGGCGCGCCCGGGGTCGAGGACCTCGGGGACGGCCACCAGTGACACCGCCGGCGCGACCACCTGGGTGGCGAATCCACCGAACCCGCAGAACACGAGGACACGATCCCCGACCGACCACTCGGCGACGCCGGGCCCGACGGCCGACACGGTGCCCGCCACCTCGCTGCCGGGCACGAAGGGGAGGGGTGGCTTGAGCTGGTACCGGCCCTGGCAGATCAGCCCGTCGACGAAGTTGACGCCGGCGGCCGCGACGTCGATGCGCACCATCCCCGGACCCGGATCGAGGTCGGGGCCCTCCTCCAGCACCAGGGTGTCGAGGGGACCGAACTCGTTGCAGACGACGGCGTGCATGAGGGCAAACCTACCGTCGGCGCCGGTCGTCGGGGTCGTGCCCGGACCGGTCGCGTGCGTCGCTCAGCCGCGCAGCGCGCGTAGACGCGCCACGACGTCACCGAAGGCTCCGACGAAGGCGTCGACGTCGGCGTCGGTGGTCGACCAGCCGACGGACAGCCGCAGGGACCGCTCCCCGTCCACCCCCATGGCCTGCAGCACGGGGGACGGCTCGAGGGACTCCGACGAGCACGACGATCCGGAGTGGACGGCCACCCCGGCCTGGTCGAGGCCGAGGACGACCGGCTCGGCCTCTACCCCCGTCACGCCGAGGCAGACGATGTGGGGCACGCGACCCGCCACGTCGCCGTAGGGGAGGACGCCGTCGACGTCGAGGGCCGCCCCGAGCAGTCGACCGGTGGCGTCCTGGGCGGCCGCAGCCTCCGACCCGATCCGTCCCGGCCCGGCCAGTGCCTCGGCGGCGGCTCCGAAGCCGACGGCACCGGTGACGTCCTCCAGGCCGGCCCGCCGACCCCGCTCCTGCTCGCCGCCCACCAGCAGTGGATCGATGCGGAGGCCCCGGCGGAGGATCAGTGCGCCCACGCCGGCGGGACCGCCGAGCTTGTGCGAGGAGACCGACACGAGGTCGGCGCCGAGCGAGTCCAGGTCGAGGGCGAGGTGCCCCGCGGCGGCCACCGCGTCGACGTGCACGGGGACGCCGGCCTCCCGGCAGCGGGCGACCACGCCGACCACGTCCTGGAGCGTGCCGACCTCGTGGTTCGCCGCCTGGCAGTGGACCAGCGCCGGGGCGCGGCCGTGGCCGGCCGCACTCCGCTCCAGTGCCTCACCCACGGCGGCCGTGGTGATCCGGCCGTTCCCGTCGACGCCGACCTCGACGACGGTGCCGTGGCGGGCGGAGGCCTCACGCACCGCGGAGTGCTCGACTGCGGCGCACGCCACCGGGGCACCGGGGTCGTCGGCCAGGATTCCCCAGACCGCCGCATTGACGGCCTCGGTCCCCCCGGAGGTGAAGACCACCTGGCGGGCCCGGACGCCGAACAGCGCGGCCACCCGGTCACGTGCGTCCTCCAGGGTCGCCCGGACGATGCGCCCCTCGGTGTGGACCCGGCCGGGATCGGCGGTCACGCCGAGGTCGACCCACTCGGCCATGGCGGCACGGGCCTCGGGGCGCAGCAGGGTGGTGGAGGCGTGGTCGAGGTAGTGTCGGGCCACGGTCGCCCGTCAGACCACGGCGGCGCAGGCGTCGTCACCCCGGGCCCGGGACGACGACAGGACGACCGGCACGGTACCGGGATCGTCACCGCAGAGGCCGGCCAGGAGGCCCTTGACCATGCCGCGGTCGACGGCGCACAGGACCGGGTACTGCGAGGCGGCATCCCCGAAGGGACAGTTGTCGGCCACCACGGCGGTGGTCGACCCCTGGTCCTCGGCGTGGGCGGCGAAGCCGTGGGCGGTCAGGGTGTCGGCGATGGCGTGCATGGCCGTGCGGAGCGACCGCTGGCTGTCGGCCGGCGCCATCTGCCCGGCAAGACGGCGTCCGTAGTCCTCACCCACCCGTTCGGCCATCGCCTCGGCGGCCTGTGGTCCCAACATCTGCAGCGCCTCTTGGAGCAGGAGCACCAGGAGGTCGTCGCGGCGGGTCAGCAGGTCGAGGGTGGGATCGGGACCGATCGCCCGGAACCGCTTGGACGGCCGACCGGCACCCTGGCCGTCGGGACGTTCACGGGTCACCTCGACGTAGCCGCCGGCGGCCAGGCGCTCGAGGTGGTGGCGGGCCACGTTCGGATGGACGGAGAACCGGGCGGCCACCTCGGAGGCGGTGGCACCGGGATTCGACCGGACGAAGAGGTAGATCTCACGTCGTGTCGGGTCGCCGAATGCCGAGGTGACGGCGGTCACGGCGGCGGCGAACTGGCTGTCGGAGCCGGAACTGTTCGCTGGCACGGGGCTGTCCGGGTCGGGCTGCACGTCCCCTAGTGTACCGATGACGCCGAAATTCCCTCAGGAGAGCCTGCAATGTCCATTGACGAGTCCCAGGTAGCGGCGGCTGTCGCCCACGTGGACGACCCCGAACTCCGCCGCCCCCTGGGGGAGCTGGGCATGGTCGGGCGTGTCGTGGCCAAGCGGAAGAGGGTCACCGTCGACGTGGCCCTGCCGGTCGCCCAGTACCCCCAGGTCGACGAGCTCGTCGCACGTGTCCGGGCCGCCGCCGCCCGGGTCGGCGGGGTGGACGAGGTGATCATCGAGACCGTCCTGATGGACGAGGAGACCCGCGCCCGCCTGCGCATGCTGCTGCGGGGCGACGCCGTCGACGGCGGCACGATGCACGCAGCCGACGACGGGCACGGCCACGATCACGGGCAGGGCGGCGCCCTCGGGCACGAAGAGGGTCGGCCCAACAAGTTCATGGAGCCCCGGTCGAAGACCCGGATACTCGGGATCTCGTCCGGCAAGGGCGGGGTGGGCAAGTCCTCGGTGACGGTGAACCTGGCCATCGCGCTGCAGCGGGCCGGCTACGACGTCGGCATCCTCGACGCCGACGTCTACGGGTTCTCGGTGCCCAAGATGCTCGGCGTCCGGACGGACCCGCTGATCATCGGCGACCTCGTCGTCCCCCCGACGGCCAACGGCGTCCGCTGCCTGTCCATGGGCTTCTTCGTGGCCGACGACACGCCGGTCATCTGGCGGGGCCCGATGCTCCACAAGGCCCTCGAGCAGTTCCTCGTCGACGCCTACTGGGGCGAGCCCGACTTCCTGCTGATCGATATGCCGCCGGGCACGGGCGACGTCACCCTGTCCCTCGGCCAGTACCTGACCAAGACCGAGGTCTTCGTGGTCACGACCCCCCAGGCAGCCGCCCAGCGAGTGGCCCAGCGCTCCGCCTACGCCGCCCGGAAGCTCAAGCTCGCGGTGCGGGGCGTGATCGAGAACATGAGCTGGTTCACCGGCGACGACGGGACCCGCTACGAGCTGTTCGGCTCGGGCGGCGGCCAGCAGCTGGCCGACGACCTCGGCGTGCCCCTGCTCGGCAAGGTCCCCCTGGTGCCGGCCCTACGTGAGGGCGGGGACGAGGGCGTCCCGGTCATGGTGTCCGACCCGGACGGCGAGGCCGCGCAGGTCTTCGCGCAGTTGGCCACCACCATCGCCGGCCTCGGTCCCGCCCGCGTCTACCGGCGCGAACTCACGGTCCGCTGAGCGACTGAGCGACTGAGCGACTGGATCCGGCGGAGGCGGGCGCCGTCAGTCCCACTCGTTTCGGGTGCGGGGCATGCCGCTCGTCCCGGCCTCGGTCGGCACCACGCCGAGGACCTGGTGGACGGCGATCCCCCCGTCGTCGAAGCCGATCGCGGAGCCGGCCATGTAGAGGCGCCAGACGTCGGCCCGGGCCCGTCCGACCAGCTCGACCGCCCGGTCCCAGTTGGCCTCGAGGTTGGCCACCCAGCAACGCAGCGTCCGGGCGTAGTGCTCGCGCAGCGACTCGACGTCGCGTACTTCGAACCCCGCCCGCTGCATGGCGAGCACCACCTCGCCGACGTCGATGAGTTCTCCGTCGGGGAACACGTAGCGGCCGATGAAGGTCCGATTGCCGAGGCGCGAGCCGCCCGGTGAGGAGATGGCGTGGTTGAGTAGACGGCCGGTCGGAGCCAGCAGATCGTGCAGGGTGGCGAAGTACTGGGCGGTCCTACCCGTGCCGACGTGCTCGAACATGCCGATGGACGAGATGGCGTCGAACTCCTCGCCACGCAGGTCCCGGTAGTCCTGGTAGCGGATCTCCACCCGGTCGGCCAGCCCGGCCTGTCGCACCCGCTCCTTCGCCCGGTCGACCTGCTCGTGGCTCAGGGCGATGCCGACGACCTCTGCGTCGTGGTGTCGGGCGGCGTGGAGCGCCATCGATCCCCATCCGCACCCGACGTCGAGCAGGCGGGACCCGGGGGCCCGATCGAGGCCGAGCTTGCGGCAGATGAGCTCGTACTTGGCGGACTGCGCCTCCTCGAGCGAGGTGGCCGGGGTGACGAACCGGGCGCACGAGTAGGTCCAGCTCGGGCCCAGGACGAGTTCGTAGAAGTCGTTGCCGACGTCGTAGTGGTGACTGATCGCCCGGGCGTCCCGCGCCGGGGAGTGGATCCTGCCCGCGGGACGGGCCTCTTCGACCGGTGGGGGCAACGGACTCCCCAGGGCACCGAGCCGGTGGGCGGCCCGCACGGTGGCCAGCAGGGTCCGGGGGTCGATCCGGCGCAGATCCCGGGGGGACGCGTCACGGAGCGCCGTGAGGACCTCGAAGATGTCGCCGTCGATCGACAGCTCGCCGGCCACGAATGCCCGGGAGAGTCCGAGCTCACCCGGCGCCCAGACGATGCGGCGGATGGCGTCCGGGGAATGGACGTGGACGGTGCCCACGGTGTCGTCGGGACGGAGCGAGCTGCCGTCCCAGAACTGGAACGCCACAGGGGCGTCCCGTCCCACCAGGGCGGTGAGCACCGGCGCGAGGGCCTCAGCCGCACCTCCTCCACCGCCGGCCGGCCGGCGGTGACCGGTTCCCGGCGGACCCGGAGACGCCGTCGGCTCCCTCCGTGCTCCTGGCTGCTGGCGACCTGCTTCCCGGGTGACCATCGGACCTCCTCCATCGGCGTTCCGCCCCGACCACCACATGGTAGGGATCGCGCCGTCCGATTCGCACGCCCTCCCATGGCCCCTGGGCCCGGGTTCCCTACCCACCCCGACCCGGGGCCCGGGGCGACGTGGTGGAGCCGGGTGCCATGCTTGACGACGTGAAGACACTCCTCAACATCCTCTGGCTCGTGCTCTGCGGATTCTGGTTGGCGGTCGGCTACGTCGTGGCCGGCGTCATCATGTGCATCCTGATCATCACCATCCCGTTCGGTATCGCCAGCTTCCGACTGGCCGCCTTCACGCTGTGGCCGTTCGGGAGGGTGCTGGTGCCAAAGGCCGACGCCGGGGCCGGCTCGTTCATCGGCAACGTGATCTGGTTCCTCCTCGCCGGGCTGTGGATGGCCATCGCCCACATCGTGACCGGGGTGCTCCTGTGCATCACGATCATCGGGATCCCTCTCGGGCTGGCGGACTTCAAGTTGGCCGCCGCGGCCATCGCCCCGCTGGGTAAGGACATCGTCGCGACCGGCGACACCCGGGCGATCGTGCGCCTGTGACCAGGGTTGCCGTAGCCGGGCAGCGGGTCACGGGCGCCCGGTAGTCGGGCCGTCAGCACGTGTCAGACAGCGTGCGTGGCCGCCCGCGGCCGATCGGACCTCAGAACCTCCCGGTCACCCCGATCCCTACCGGGAGCTTGTCGGGGTCCCAGCCGAGGAGGGCCACCGCCTGACTGAAGGCGTAGCGATCGGTCATGCCGGCCACGTGGGCCACCGCCGCGTGGACCGCACCCGGCTCACCACCCGTCAGCCCGTCGTCCTCGTGCCCTGCGGTGGGAAGGAGGTGGGGGCGGTCGCTGAAGTGTTCGACCAGGGCCCGCAGCACGTCGACGACGGCCTCGCCCTGGGCCACCGAGCTCGGACGGAGGTAGATGTGCTCGTAGTTGCTGGCCCGGAAGGCCGCGAGTGCCTCGGCCAGGTCGTCGTCCATGCCGATGCGCCCGGTCCGCAGCGTGGTGGCCACCAGCCCGTCGATGAACGTGCCGAGCTGCTCGCCCCGCCGGTCGCCGCACCGCTCTCGCACGAGCTGGGGCAGGGCGGCGGGCGTCACGATGCCGCTGCGCACGGCGTCCTCGAAGTCATGACACACGTAGGCGATGCGATCGGCCCAGCTGACCACCTCACCCTCCGGGGTCCTCGGAGCCGGCCGCGACCAGGAGTGGTTGCGGATGCCGTCGAGGGTCTCCCGGCACAGGTTGAGGGACGCCAGCGACACGTCGGCGCCCCAGGGGGCGTGGTCGAAGCCGCCGGCGACGTAGGGGGTGAGTGCGTCCTCGCTGGCGTGGCCTCCGGGGCCGTGTCCGCAGTCGTGCCCGAGAGCGATGGCCTCGGTCAGCGCCACATTGAGACGGCAGGCCCGAGCGATGCCGGAGGCCACCTGGGCCACCTCGAGTGCATGGGTGAGCCGGGTGCGCTGGTGGTCGTCGGGGAAGACGAAGACCTGGGTCTTGCCGGCCAGCCGC
>CAZULR010000122.1:0-7431 GCA_964621235.1 uncultured Acidimicrobiaceae bacterium | reverse complement strand
ACCAGCACCTTGGCCAACGACAGGATGCGCTGCTCCCCACCCGACAGGGTGCCGCCGTGCTGACTCCTTCTGGCCCCGAGCAGCGGGAAGGCGTCGTAGGCCTGCTCGAGCGACTCGGCCACCGCCCGACGGCCGGCACGCTGGCGGAAGGCCAGCTTGAGGTTCTCCTCGACCGTGAGACTGGCGAACACCCCCCGACCCTCGACCACATGGGCCATGCCGGCGCGGGCCACCTTGAAGGCGGGACGGTTGGTCACGTCGGTGCCGTCGAGCCGGACCGAGCCCGCCGACGCGGGCAGGAGGCCCGACACCACCCGGGACACCGTGGACTTGCCGGAGCCGTTGGACCCGATCAGGGCCACGATCCCCCCGGCGGGAACCTCGAAGGACACGTCGAAGAGCGCCCGGTAGGGGCCGTAGGCGGCGCTCACGCCGACCACGTCGAGCGCCGGCGCGGACGGACCGGCCACCGGACCATCGGCGGTGGATCCGTCGGGCACGACGGGTCCCGCCCGGACACTCACTCCTGCACCCCGAGATACGCGGTGCGGACCGCCGGGTCGGCCATGACCGACGCGAAGTCGCCCTCGGCGATCACCTCACCCAGGTTCATCACCACGGTGCGGTCGACCACCTCGGCCACCATGGCCAGGTCGTGCTCGACCAGGACCATGGCCATCCCCTGGTCGTGCTGGACCTGGCGCAGCACGGCACCCAGCTCCCGGGTCTCGTGGACGTCGAGCCCGGACGAGGGCTCGTCGGCCATGAGGACCACGGGATCGGTCACGAGGGCCCGGGCCAGCTCCACCAGCCGGCACGACCCCAGCCCCAGCGAGGCGACCGGCGCGTCGGCACGGTCGTCCAGTCCGACCATGCCGAGGACCGCGTCGACCTTGGCCGTCTCCTCGTCCGTGGGCTTGGACAGGTTGCACAGGTCGCGCCACAGCCGGCCCTTGCGCCACCGGGCCCGGTGGGCCACCAGCAGATGGTCGCGCACGGTCATGTCGGGGAACACCTCCACCCGCTGGTAGGTGCGACCGATCCCGAGCCGGGCCCGCTCGAACGTCGGCATGTCGACCAGCGGTCGGCCGTCGAGCTCGATGCGTCCACTTTCGGGGCGCAGCTGGCCGCACACGCAGTTGAACAGCGTGGTCTTGCCGGCGCCGTTGGGGCCCACCAGCCCCACGCACTCCCCCGGCGCGACCACGAACGACACGTCGTTGACCGCGGCGATCCCGCCGAACGTCTTGGAGACGGAGTCCACCCGCAGGAGGACGTCGCCGGTGGGGGCGGCCACCATGTCAGCCGCCCACCGGGCCCGACGCCAGCACCGGTGAGCCGTCGTCGGGGGGAGCCGCGGATGTAGGCGCAGCACGGTCCCGGAGTAGCAATCGCTCGAAACGCAGCGTCCACCGCCGCTTCTGGAACTCCAGGATCCCTTCGGGGTGGGCCACATAGGTGAGCGCCCCGAAGGCGAAGAAGATGATCAGGAGGCTGTTGCCGCCCAGGCGGCCCGGCACGTAGGTGAGCAGCTGCTGGAGCACCACGTACCCGAAGCCGGCCTGGATGGCGCCTTCGGGGGTGTTGACGCCGGTGGTCACCACCACGACGACGAACACCAGGGAGAACTCCCAGCTGAACGTGTTCGGGTTGACTGCCTGCTGGTTGATGGAGAGCAGCGTTCCCCCGATCCCGGCCACCGCGCCGGAGAGCCCGAACACCAGGACGTGCATCCAGGTGAGGTTCACCCCGATCCCCGAGGCCGCCGTGCTGCTCCCCTGCATCGCCCCGAGGAACCGGCCGATCGATCCGCGCCGCACCCGCAGCACCAGGAAGACGCACACGGCGAGCACCACCATGGCCACCACGAAGAAGATCCGGCCGTTCGGGTTGAGGATGCCGAGGCCCACGTCGCTCGGCGTGATGTTGATCGGCTGCCCGTGGACCGTATCCACCTCGGCGAACACGACGTTGTCGAAGACCAGGGCGGCGGCGATGGTCATGAGGGCCAGACCCAGCCCACGCAATCGGACCGAGGCGAAGGCCAGGACGACGGCCACCAGTGCCGCCGCCGCCGCCCCCACCAGTCCTCCGAGTAGGAGGTTCAGGCCGAGATGGCTGGCCAGCTGCGCGGCCATGAACGCCCCGACCCCGGCCAGAGTGGCCTGGCAGAGGGACAGCTGGCCCCCCATGCCGGTGATGAGGGTGATGGACAGGAACACCACCGAGTAGGCGAGGCCGGCGTTGAAGACGTTCTCCCAGATCTTGGGCATCCAGGTGACCATGGAGACCGTGAACGCCACCAGGAGGACGTACCAGAGGATCTTGATCACCCGGTCGAACTCGGGGGCACGGAGCGCGGCGGTGGTCGGAGGGGTGGGCGGATCCACGGAGGCCAGCGGGTCCTTCGCCCCGCCGAGCGTTCGCATCCCGGGCACCAGGACGAGGGCCCCGACCAGGACGACGAACGGGAGGGAGGTCAGGGCCGCCGACGACCAGATGCTGCCCGCCGGGAGGTAGCCCTGCAGGATATTGACGGTCACCCCCATCAGGATCCCCACCAGGACCGCGATCGGCAGCGAGCGGAGGACGGCCCAGGCGGCCGCGGCGAAGGCCGCCACCATGAGGTCGGCGTAGTCACTGAACTGCAGCTGGCCGTAGGTAGGAGCCAGCAGGACGCCGGCCAGGCCGGCGATCAGTCCCGAGACGGCCCAGGCGGACGCCACCGTTCGGCCGCCGTTGATCCCGTCGAGCTCGATGAGCCGCCGGCTCTCCACCGCTCCGCGCATCTTCAGGCCGAGGCTCGTCCAGCGGATGAGCACCAGCAGGGCGATCAGGGTGCCCGCGGTGGCGACCACGCAGGTCACGTCGATCCCGTTGATCGGCGTCCCGGCGAACCGGAAGTAGACGACGTCCGGGTTGAAGAGGATGCTGGGCGGGTTGTACTGGTTGCTGTTGGTGAAGAGGATCGACAGGATGGCCGGGATCCCGATCAGCATGCTGATCCCGGTGACGAGCTTGGCGATCACGTTGGCCGGGGCGATCTTGCGGAACAGGAAGCGGTCGAAGATCAGCCCGACCGCCGGAGCGAGCACGACGACCGAGAGCACGAAGGCCACGCCCACCGGGACATGCTGCTTCTGGACCAGGTAGGTGAACACGAACGCCGACAGGTAGGCCTGGGCCCCGTAGGCGAAGTTGAGGACGCCGGTGGCCTGATAGGTGAGGACGAGGCCGACGGCGACCAGCGCGTAGGTACACCCGTAGGGGATGCCAGGGATAGCGAACCCCAGAAAGTGCTCCACCGGCCGTGCGTCCCTCAGTCCTGGCCGACTGCTGCCCGGCTCATGCCCCCGGCGTGCCGGCCGGTGCCGCCACGGGAACCGGGTTCTTGGCGTTGGGACCGAGGCAGACGAACACCTGCTTGCCCGGTGCGAGCACCGAGACGAAGGACGAGCCCTTGACCTGGACGAACGCCGTGCAGGACGGGTGGGTGACCTTCACGTGGGCCACCGTCCAGTTGGTCGGCGCCTGGGTCTGCGCTGCGGTGTCCGAGGTGATCTGGTTGGTGGCCGATACCACCGAGGCCTGGGTGATGGTGCTCCCGGCGGCGCGGATCCCCTCGACCATCAGAGCGGCCGACTGCCACCCTGCGAGCGCCACGTTGCTGGTCGTGTACTGCGGCTCGTACTTGTTCATGGCCGCGGTGTAGGCAGCCATCCCCGGATACGTCGCGGGATAGGCGGTGGCGGAGAACGGCACGTTGCCGGCGTTGCTCATGTAGACGCCCTGCATCACGCTGGAGTACTGGTTGAGCAGGTTCTGGTCGTAGCCGTTGAGCCACAGCTGCTTGATCGACAGGCCGTACTGCTGGATGTCGCGGGCCAGGGTCACGTTGTCCGAGCCCTGCATGCAGCTGATCAGTGCGTCCGAGCCCGACTGCTGCAGCCGCTGGACGTCGGAGGTGAAGCTCCCGGCGAGCTGGGCCCCGACATCGACGAAGCTCACGTTCACGCCGGCCGCCTTGAGCCCCGTGGCGGCGGTGTTGCAGGCGTCGTACGACGACGGGATCGACGGCCCGTAGCTGATCAAGGCCAGTCCCTTGGAGTGGGTGGCCTTGTAGAAGTAGGCGTAGGTGGGGACGGCACTCGCGTAGTCCTGCACCGAGCCGCCGGCGGCGAAGAGGTTCGGGTACGGCGACCAGTTGCCCGTCACGTTGTACCCGTAGGTCGGGGTGCCCGACTGGGCGAAGTAGCCGGGCGAGAAGAACGGCGACGCCGCCCCGACGGCGAACACGTGGTCCTGGTCGATCAGGGTGTGGGTCAGCTGCGTGAACTGACTCGGTGACCCGCCGTCGTCGAGGTTGTAGGCCAGGTTGACCTTCCGGCCTCCGACCCCGCCCTTGGCGTTGAGAGCGTCGAAGTAGGCGGTCATCCCGGGGGCGAACTGGCCGAAGTAGCCCGCCAGCACGCCGGACCGACTCGAGATGACCCCGACCGTGATCGATGTCGCCGTCACCCCCGGGGCAGCGGAACCTCCCCCGGACGTCGTCGTCGATGTCGTGGCCGCCGTCGTCGACGTGGTGGTCGAGGCGCTGGTCGACGACGAACAGCCCGCCGCCAGTAGCCCCACCCCCATCGCCAGTGCGATCGGTGCCAGCCAATTCCCCCGGTGTACCCCCATCAACACACTTCCTTGTGTCTGACGCACCGCGCCGGGCTTTTCGACCCGACTCCCATACCGACGGTCCGTCGATGGATACTGCTCGTCCCGGGGACTCTAGCGACAACCGCGTGCCGCGCGCGTGACGCCCGTCCCGGGACCCCGCGCCGGGCCCTGGTGGCGGCTACCCGATGAGGACGTCCACCGGCGAGCCCAGGTGTCCGAGATCGGCTCGCTCGTTGTCCTCCCGGTACCGCAGGCCCTGGATGTTGAAGAGCTCGACGGACGGTGCTCCCACCGGGAAGGGGCCCCAGTGCCACGTGCCCCGGTGGAGCACCACGGCCTGCAACGGACGCAGCAGGAAGGCCATCACGCGGTCGGCGTCGGCCGCCGTGTCCATGGCGACGTCCGGCGCCGCCACGGCGATCACCGCCGAGGTGTCGAGGGGCATCAGCACCTGGGTGTGGGTGACGTGGCGGTACAGCTCGCGGCACGTGAGGCCACCGGCGATCACCGGCACCTCGTCGAGGCGGTGGGAGATCCGGTTGACATGGACGTCGCCCCAGTCGAACTCGAGCCGCTGCCGGCCGTCGTCCGGATCGGTGTCGGGCACCGGCAGCCAGCCGAACGGCTCCCACGCCGCCGCGTCGATCGGGATCGGTGTGACCGTTCGGGTGGTTCCTTCCATGCCGGCGCTCCTCGGGTGGCGGGACCCCAGCGAAGCTACCATCGCCCCTGTACGCAGCGAGGGGGCTCCGGACGCCGGAACGACACGGCACGGCGACCGGCCGACACAGGAGGGACAGTCTGATGGACGTACGGAACATCGAGGACGTCGAGCCGATCGTCGAGCACGCCGGCACGGTGCCGGTGTGGTGGATGGTGCAGTCCCAGGAGTTGCGCGAGCTCACCGACGGCGGCTTCCTCGAGCTGGTCAACGAGTTCGAGGTGGCCGGAGGCGGCTACGTCAACCCGCACTCCCACCCGACCCACGAGTTCTATTACGTCCTCCGGGGCCGGGGGATCATGACCATCGGCGACGAGGACCGGACCATCGCCCAGGGCGACCTCGTCTACATCCCGCCGGATGTCGTCCACAGCCTCCGCCCGGTCACCGACCACGCGCCGATCCACTGTTTCTGCTTCGCCATCGGCGTCAAGGGCGCGGGCTCGATCGACTACACCAACAACTGAGCCGGGACGCCCGTCGGGGGCCCGCCGGCGGGCGCGCCGCAGGTCGGGCGCGCCCCGTCGCTCAGCCGGCGGCGCCTCCGTCCTCGATGAGCGACGCGTCGAGGTTGAGGAGTTCGACGGTGGTGGACCCGGCACGCAACGCGTCGAAGTAGCCGTCCTCGGCCGAGGCCCGGGCCCGTCCGGCCTCGGCCACATCGGCCAGCCGGCCACCCGGCACGACCACCACCCCGTCGACGTCCCCCACCACCCAGTCGCCCGGCTCGACGGTGACCCCGGCCACCTCCACCGGTATCCCGACCGAGCCGCGTGCGACCTTGGCGGCCCCGCGCAGCGCCACCGTGCGCGCGAACACCGGGAACCCGTGCGACTCGAGCGCGGCCACGTCCCGCACGCCCCCGTCGATCACCAGGCCGCCGACACCACGGGCCAACGCCCCCGTGGTGAGCACCTCGCCCCAGTAGCCACGGTCACTCACGTCACCCACGTCGACGACGAGCACGGAGCCGGCCGGTGCCCGGGTGACCGCCACGTGCACGGCCAGGTTGTCACCCGGCGTGCAGTGCACCGGGTAGGCCGGGGCGGCCACGGTGGCGCCGTGCCACACCGGGCGGATCCGCGGGGGCATCGACCGCGCGCCGCACTCGCCGAGCGTCGCGGCCCCGAGGCCGGCGAGCACCCCGGCCAGGTCCGCGTCCGGTCCCCCGTGACGCGTCATCCGACCACCGCCACGGTGACCTCGATCTCGACGGCCCCACCCCGTGGGAGCGCCGCCACCCCGATGGCCGACCGGGTGTGGCGACCGGCCTCGCCGAAGGCCTGCACGAGCACCTCGCTCGCCCCGTCGACCACGGCGGGCTGCGCGTGGAAGTCGGCGGTCGAGGCCACGTACCCGGTGACGGTCAGGACACGCTCGACACGGTCGAGGGAGCCCAGCGCGACCTCGAGGACCGCCAGGGCGTTGAGTGCGCACACCGCGGCGGCCCGGGTCCCCTCCTCCACGTCGACCGAGTCGCCCAGGGTCCCGATGCAGGTGAGCTCGCCATCGATCCTGGGCAGTTGCCCCGACGTCCGGGCGACCCCGGCGTGCACCACCACGGCGTCCAACGGGTCATGGGGTGGATGGGGTCCGTGCAGCCGGAGGCCCGACGCGGCCAGGCGCGCCCGGACCCGGCCCTCCGGAGGGGCGCCCGACGCGGCGTCGGTGCCCGGGGGGCTCTCCACAGAACGGGTCATCGGCAAGGACCTCCAGGTGCGGTCGGCTCGGACGGGCGGGACCGGGGAGGTCGGCCGTCAGGACCCGGTCATGCTACCGCCGGGCGGTCGCCCGGACCGGTGGGGACGCGGTCGTCCGGTACCGACCCGCGCCACTGGCATAGATTGCGGTGCGATGCCCCCCCGTGCCCCGTCCGCGCCCCCCACCTCACCGCACCGGTAGTCCGATGGAGCCGGGGGAATTCCAAGGAGTCATCGCCGACGACTTCCACGGGTCGACGCCGTGGTGGCCCCCGCCGCGGCGCCCTCGACCCGGCGCGCCGAACGTCGTCCTGGTGGTGCTCGACGACGTCGGCTTCGCCC
>CAZULR010000121.1:0-7457 GCA_964621235.1 uncultured Acidimicrobiaceae bacterium | reverse complement strand
TCCCCGCCATCGTCACCCAGCTCAGGATGGAGTAGGCGAACAGGACGATGAGGAAGAGCCACAGGACGTAGCCGATCAGGGCGAGCATTGCTGATCAGCCTACGGGTCCGGGTGCGGTCGGGGACGTCAGGGGCTGACGAGGCCGTGGTCGGCCAGGCGCTGGCGCTCCTCGTCGGAGACCTTCACGTTCGACGGGGTGAGGAGGAACACCTCGTCGGCCACCCGCTCCATCCCGCCCGAGAGGGCGTACGTGGCTCCCGAGCAGAAGTCGATCATGCGGCGCTGCAGGTCGCGGTCGGCGGTCTGCATGTTGACGATCACCGGCTGGTTGCTCATGAGCCGGTTGGCGATCTCCTGGGCGTCGGCGAAGCGGGCCGGCGACACGATGTGCACCCGGGCGTTGGCCCCGGCCGACTCGGGGGTCGAGATCTTTACCGACGGCGAGGTGGGCGGCCGGGCGGGCGTGGGCTGCGGGGTGGCGGCGACCGGGCCGGTCGGTGCGGCGGCCGGGGTCACGCGGATGCGGCCGGGGGGCGCCTGGGGGGCGGGCTCCTCCTCGACCTCGGCCGGGCGCGGGCGACCACCGACCGGCGCCGGCCGGCTGTCGTAGTCGTCGTAGTCGTCGTAGTCGTCGACCAGCCCGAGATAGGCCATTGACTTTTTCAAGAACGAAGTAGCCATTTGTTCCTCCCGGCGACAGCGTAGTGCGTGGTCCGGATCAGGGGTTGCACGGCGGAACGGCCCGCGCGCCGGCGGGCGTCGCCCCCGGTCAGGCGCGTGGCGGGCGGTCGCCGAACAGGGCGCGGCCGACACGGACCATGGTCGACCCCTCGGACAGCGCCACCTCGAGGTCGTCGGTCATGCCCATCGAGCGGACCGGCAGGGCGAGGTCGTCGGCCAGCCGGCGGACCTCGCGGAACCCCGCCCGGGCGTCCTCCGGCGGGCCCGGTCGTCCCACGGCCATGAGTCCGGCCACGTCGAGGTCCTCGTCGCGCAGCGCAGCGACCAGCCCGGCCACGTCGGCCGGCGGCACACCGCCCCGGCCGGGCAGGCCGGCCACGTCGACCTGGACGAGGATCGTGGCGCCGGGCCGGCGGGCGGCGATGGCCCGCCCCTCGGCCACGCGGGCCACGCCCTGCCAGCACGACACCACCGGGGCGAGCCGGGCCACCTTGTTCCGCTGGATGGCCCCGAGGTAGTGCCACGCCGGGGCCGGACCGGGGCCGTCGGCCAGGGCCTGGGCCTTGGCCACCAGTTCGTCGGCGTAGTTCTCCCCCACCACCGTCAACCCGGCGGCGAGCGCGGTGCGGGGTGCCTCGGGCCCGAATCCCTTGGTGACCGCCATCAGCGTGACCGTCGACGGGTCGGGGGATGCCGCCTCGATCCGGTCCCGGATGCCGGCGAGCCGCCCGGCGAATCCGGGAAACGGATCGGCCGGACCGGTCACGCCGCCGCTCCGGCCGTCGACCACACCACGAGGGCCTGGCGGCCGACGTCGGCCCGGGCCCGGTGGGAGAACTGCCCACCGCCGCAGGCCGTGCACACGTCGACGACGTCGTCGAGCCGGCCGCCGGCCGCCGTCAGCGCGGCAGCCACCCCGGCGACCAGGTCGAGTGCCGGTCGGCCCGCTGTCGTCGTGGCCCGGACGGCCCTGCCGTAGGTGTCGGCGACCAGGTCGAGCTCCCCGACGCCGAACTCGTAGCAGCCGGCGTGGATGCAGGGGCCGAGAACCCCGGAGATCTCGGTCGCCCCACGATCGCGCAGGTGGCGCACCGCCGACTCCACCACGCCGGCCGCCAGGCCCCTCCAGCCGGCGTGCACGGCGGCGAAGACGCCCTCGGGGCTGCCGAGCGCCAGCGGGGCGCAGTCGGCGGTGAGCACGCACAGGGCGACCCCGGGCGACCCGGCCACCAGTGCGTCCGCCTCACCGAGGTTGCGGCACCGCACGGGATCCGGCCCGCCCGTGGCGTCCGGGAGGGCGACGTCGACCACCCGGGATCCGTGGACCTGGGTCACCCAGGCCACCTCGGCGAAGGACGCACGGGTGGTGGCGGCCACGCCCGCGGCGAACGCCGCCAGGGCGGTGCCGCTTTCGGGGTCGTGGCCGACCGGACGCAGATCGCCTGCCGACGCGTCGGACCAGGCGGCATACACCGATCCGGGGAGCTGGATCGTGACGGCGCCGTCGAGCCCCGCCACGGCGCGGGTCAGCGCAGGAACGAGGGGACGTCGAAGTCGTCGTCGCCCAGGTCGAGGTCGTCGTCGGCCGGGGTGGCGAAGATGTCCTCGTGGGCCGACTCGGCACCGAGCACGCGGCTGCGGGACTCGTCACGGCCGGTCGACTCGGCGGCGTTGGCATTGGTCCGCGCCGGGGTCTGGGCCTCCCACCGCTCGAAGCCGGCGGCGATCACGGTCACCCGGACCTCCTCGCCCATGTCCTCGTCGATGACGCTGCCGAAGATGATGTTGGCATCCGGATGGGCCACGCCGTGGATGATCTCGGCGGCCTCGTTGACCTCGAACAGGCCGAGGTCGGGGCCGCCGGCGATGTTGAGCAGGATGCCCCGGGCACCCTCGATGGACGCCTCGAGCAGCGGGCTGGTGATGGCCGCCCGGGCGGCGTTGACCGCCCGGCCCTCGCCGGTGGCCGAGCCGATGCCCATGATGGCCGTGCCGGCGTTCGACATGATCATCTTCACGTCGGCGAAGTCGGTGTTGATCAGGCCGGGGATGGTGATGAGGCTCGTGATGCCCTGGACGCCCTGCATGAGGACCTCGTCGGCCATCTTGAACGCGTTGACCATGGAGGTCTTCTCGTTCGACACGGTCAGCAGCCGGTCGTTCGGGATGATGATGAGGGTGTCGACCTTCTCCTTGAGGTTCTGGATCCCCTGCTCGGCCTGGACCGAGCGGCGACGTCCCTCGAAGGTGAACGGGCGGGTGACGACGCCGATGGTCAGCGCGCCCAGGCCCTTGGCGATCTCGGCGACCACCGGAGCTGCGCCCGTGCCGGTGCCACCGCCCTTGCCGGCGGTGATGAAGACCATGTCCGCCCCCTTCAGGGCCTCCTCGATCTCGGAGCGGTGCTCCTCGGCGGCCAGGCGTCCCACCTCGGGGTCGCTGCCGGCGCCCAGGCCCCGGGTGAGCTGGCGGCCGATGTCGAGCTTGAGGTCGGCATCGCTCATGAGCAGCGCCTGGGCGTCGGTGTTGGTGGCGATGAACTCCACCCCGCGCAGCCCCGACTCGATCATCCGGTTGACGGCGTTGACGCCGCCCCCGCCGACGCCGACCACCTTGATGACGGCGAAGTAATTGCTCTGTGCCGGAACGGTCATGAAGTTCCTCACCCTCGACCAAAGGTTGAAACCGTTCCAACCTGCGAGTTCGCGCCAACGATACGGTTAGGCGGCCCTGTTTGCAAGCACCGCAGGCACCGGCGCGACACCCGCAGGTCACGTCCGGTCGACCGGGGCCGTGGGTTCGGCGAGCCCCGCCTCAGGGAGCGACGGTGGGCGACTGGGGCACGGTGACGTCGATGGTGTGGGCGCCACGCAGGGGCGCGTGGGCCAGGATGGCGGCCACGTCCTCGTACTTGGCCGCCAGGTCGCTGGTCGTGCCCAGCAGCACGACCAGGTTCGAGTTGAGGGCCAGGGACACGGTGCCGTCCGTCGCCACCGTCACGGTCTCGACCTGGGCGGCGAAGGCCGGGGGCAGCGACCGGGCCACCGTCAGTCCCGGATCGGCCGCCGGGGCGACGGTCCCACCGACCGGGGCCGGCGGCACCACCGTGGCCGGCGGAACGTGAACGACTAGGGCGGGCACACCCGCCGGACGGGTCGGGGTCACCGCGAGCGTGCGCCCGGCACCGTCGAGCGTGGCCCATCCGGTCGTGGCCGTGGCCATGGTCGCCACCGGCACGCGCTCGGTGACGTGGACGACGACCCCGTCGGGCCAGTGCCTGCTGACCTGGGCCGACGCGATGAACGGCAGGCGCTCCACCCGGTCGGCGGCGGCGGCCGGGTCGACGCTGATCAGCGGCGGGTGGTGCTCGAGGCCGGCCGCCTGCAGGATGGCGGCCTCCGTGGTGTTCGGATGGCTCCCCGTGACCGTCACCACCTTGGCCTCGAACAGCGGGGTGTGGAGCAGGACCACAGCCAGGGCCACCAGGCCGGCCAGGCCCACCGCCCCGGCCGCCCACAGCAGGCGCTTCTGGGTACGGCTGCGCTCGACGGACTCCCGACGCTGGCGGATCCGCGGATCGATGTGCTCGTCGCCCCCGGCCCGGCTCACAGCACTCCGTCCCCGGACCCGGCGCCGGCGCCGCCCGCGGGACCGCCACGATGGCCGACGCCCTCGACCCAGTCGTCGAAGCCGACCATCCGCACCTCGCTGGTGAGTTCGACGCCGGTCTCGGCCGCCACCACCTGGCGCACCCGGTCCATCACCCGGCGCACGTCGTCGGCCGAGCCGCCCCGGTCGGCCTGGATGAAGTTGGCGTGCTTGGGCGACACCTCGGCGGTGCCGATACGCAGGCCTTTCAGGCCACACGAGTCGATGAGCCGACCCGCCGAGTCGTCGTCCGGATTGGTGAACACCGAGCCGGCGTTGGACCCGCCCGGCTGGTTCGCCCGACGCCACCGCACGATCTCGTCGATGGCCGTCCGACCCGCCACGGGGTCACCGGGCAGCAGCCGGTGGGTGGCCGACACCACGACGTCGGTGGCGCCTATCCCGGTGTGGCGGTAGGCGGCAGCGAGGTCAGCCGCCGGATGGTCGGTCGCCCGGGCGTCGGCCAGGTCCACCACCCGGTAGGTCACCAGTGTGGCCACCGTGTCGGAACCGTGGCCACCGGCGTTCATACGGACCGCCCCGCCGACGGACCCCGGGACGCCCACCGCCCACTCGAGCCCGGTGAGTCCGGCGGCCGCCGTCCGGCGGGCCAGCGTGGGCAGCGCCAGGGCACCGCCGGCGCGCACCTCGTCGGCCCGGATCTCGACCGTCTCGAAGCCGGCGCCCAGCGTCACCGCCAGTCCGGCGAACCCCGGATCGGCCACCAGGAGGTTCGAGCCGTTGCCGACCACCAGGACCGGTACGGCGAGACCCCGGAGCGCCCGGGCCACCTCGAGGAGCGCCGCCTCGTCGGCGACCTCGACGCCCAGGGCGGCCGGTCCCCCGACCCGGTACGTGGTGCGGCTCCCGAGCGCGGCGCCGCGCACCGCCCACGGCCCCAGCCGGTCGGCCAGGGTCTCCAGGTCGTCGGTCCGGCTCACGGGGTCCCGACGTCCGGGTCGGCGTCGGGCCCGGCTCCCGACAGGTGGGAGATGAGCTCGTCCGGAAGGGATGTGAGGTCACCGGCCCCCAGGGTCAGGCAGAGGTCGCCGGGGCGCAGGAGGCCGGCCACCGCCCCCACCAGGTCGGTCCGGCCGGGCACGTAGTGGAGCTCCACGTCGGGTCGGGCCCGCCGCACGGCGTCGGCCACCAGCCGGCCGGACACGCCGGGGACGGGCGCCTCGCCGGCGCCGTACACGTCGGTCAGGACCACCACGTCGGCGTCGTCGAACGCCCCCCCGAACTCGGTACCCACCTCGGCGGTCCGCGAGTACCGGTGGGGCTGGAACACGGCGACGACCCGTCCCCAGTCGCCGTTGCGCGCCGCCGCCAGCGCGGCGCGGACCTCGGTCGGCAGGTGGGCGTAGTCGTCCACGTAGGTGACCCCGTCGAGCTCCCCCCGGAACTCGAACCGGCGGGCCACTCCACCGAAGCGGGCGAGGGCCCGGGCCGCGTCCGCACCGGTGGCACCGGCGTCGAGGGCGGCGACCGTGGCCACGGCGGCGTTCTTGGCGTTGTGGAGCCCCGGCACGGCCACCGCCAGGTGGGCCAGGAGGGCCCCGTCGGGCCCGGCCAGGTCGAAGGCCACCGAGCTCCGGCCCGTGACGACCGACGTGATGGTGTGGGTGGCGTCGGCCCCGAGGCCCACGAGGTCGGCGCCCACCGTCCGCCCCACGGCCAGGGCCTCGGCGTCGTCGCTCCCGACGACCCGGTGCCGCGCCGACGCCAGGAACTCGGCGAAGGCCGTCCGCACGGCGTCGAAGGACCCGTAGTGGTCGAGGTGGTCGGCCTCGATGTTGGTGACGACGGCGATGTCGGGCACCAGGTGGAGGAACGTGCCGTCGCTCTCGTCGGCCTCCACCACGATCCACTCACCGGAGTCCCACGCGGCGTTGGTGCCGATCTCGTTGACCTCGCCGCCGATCAGGAACGACGGACGCAGGCCGGACTCGACCAGGATCAGGGCCAGCATCGAGGCGGTGGTGGTCTTGCCGTGGGTGCCGGCGACGGCGATGCACCGCTTCCGTGCGGCGATCCCGGCCAGCGTCTCCGCACGGGACAGCACGGGCAGGCCGCGTCGGCGGGCCTCGCTGACCTCGGCGTTGTCCGGGCCGACGGCGGTGGACCGGGTCAGCACGTCGGCGTCGCCCACGTTGGCGGCCTGGTGACCGATGGCCACCTCGACGCCGAGCGAGCGCAGCCGCTCCGTCACCCCCGACTCCCGCAGGTCGCTGCCCGACACCCGGTGCCCCATGGCGTGGAGCACGGTGGCGATGGCGCTCATGCCCGCGCCGCCCACGCCGACGATGTGGACGTGGCGGACGGCGGTCGGGTCACCCACCCCCGCGGCGCCGGCCGGGACCGCGGGCGCGGCCCGGTCGGGACCGCCGGTCACCTCGGTCCACCCCGGCGGGCGTTGGCCTCCACCACGGCGGCGCCGGCCGCGGCGGCGTCCGGACGGGCCAGGGCACGGGCCGCCCGTCCCATGGCCTCCCGGCGCGTGCCGTCGCCCAACAGCCCCTCGACGACCGTCGTCAGTCCGGCCGGGGAGCACTCGGGATCGGCCAGCAGCACGGCGGCCCCGACCCGTTCGAGCACCCGTGCGTTGGCGGTCTGGTGGTCACCGGGTGCACCCGGCAGCGGCACCAGCACGGATGGCGCACCCGCCGCCGTGAGCTCGGCGACGGTCATGGCCCCCGCCCGGCAGACCACCAGGTCGGCGGCGGCATAGACCGCGGGCATCCGCTCCTCGTAGGGAACGCGCACCAGGTCCGGGCCGCCCGCGCCCGGGCGCTCCACGACGATCCGGTCGGCACCCGGCGGCGGGTCGTAGGACTCCCAGTCCCGCCGACCGACGATGTGGTAGATCGCCACGTCGGGTCGCCCACCCCAGCGCTCCGCCATGCCGTCGACCGCCTGGTTGATCCGCCGGGCACCCAGCGATCCGCCGAAGACGGCGACCACCGACCGGTCCCCGGGGAGCCCGAGCTCGGCACGAGCCGCCGACCGTGCCCCGGCGGACCGGTCCACCGCACTGATCTGGGGACGCACGGGCGTGCCGGTCACGACCGCCCGGGGCAGCGGGTTCCCCTCCCACCCGACCGCGCTGGCCGCGGCGAACCGGCCGA
>CAZULR010000120.1:0-7497 GCA_964621235.1 uncultured Acidimicrobiaceae bacterium | reverse complement strand
TATGTCGTCGATTCCCAGTGGACCATCGTCTACGTGACCGACGAATGGCTGACCTCGGTGCCCGGCATCGCCGATGCCGTAGGCACGTTCATGTGGGGACCCGAATCGCTCTACAGCACATACACGGGGACCAGTGACGATCCCGTCGCAGCAAAGCGGGAGGCATTCCGGGCGCACTTCTCGGACCTGCTGGCCACGACGGCTGGAGATCGGGCCTCACTGCGTGCCCTGGTCGATCCCGAGCTCGTCGATCTCGTCGACGAGCTACCCGACACCGGAGCCCAGGACGCGCATTCGGAGCAGCGCCTCCAGAACACTGCGTGGGGGCTGAGCAGCAGCGGATGGTCGACATTCCTGACCATCCGCTCCGATTCCGGTGGCCTGGCGGGGTTCATCGCTCTGCAGAAGCCGGCGGTCGGGATGTCGGCCATCTGGATGGCCACCTCCGGGGGCGACACACGCCATCTTGATCGGACCTATTCCGTCTCCCGTGCCGATCGGAGACCCTCCGCCATCCTCTTCGCCGACCTCGAGGCATCGACACCCCTGGCCCGGCGCCTGTCGACCCAGGACTACTTCAATCTGGCACGCCGACTCGTCCGGGCGGCGGACGTCAGCGTGGTCGAGTCTGGTGGAGTGGTCGGAAGGCACCTCGGTGACGGAGTGACCGCGTTCTTCCTGGCCGATGTCATCGGGTCCGAGTCGGCCGCGGCCAGAGCCTGCATCGAGGCCAGCCGCTCGCTCCGGACAGCGGTGCCCGCCATCGCGGAGCGGAGCGGGCTCGCCGCCGAGGACGTCGTCCTTCGCTTCGGGTTGCACTGGGGTTCCACGCTCTACGTAGGACTCTTCAAGACGATCGCCCGCGCCGAGGTCACGGCGATGGGGGACGAAGTCAACGAGACCGCCCGGATCGAAGCGTGCGCTTCGGGTGGACGGGCGCTCGCATCCAAGCAGCTGATCGAGCGGCTTACGGCGAATGACGCAGCTGACTTGGGCCTTGACCGGGTCGAATACTCGCTGCTCGGTGACCTCCCGACTGCCACCGAGAAGGCACGTCGAGATGCTCCGCAGCTGCCGGTAACCGAGGTCTGAGCGCCGGCGAACCCTTCGCCTCGAAATCAACGCCCGGCGATCACCGCTCCGTACCGCTGGCGGGCCGCCTCCCCCGACGTGCCCAGCATCGCTCCGATGGCCGACCAGCTCTGCCCGTCGGTGCGGGCCGCCTCGACCGCTACCAGGAGGTCCGACTCGGCCCGGGCCCGGGCGAGGAACGCCTTACGCACCCGGCCCAGGGTGTCCGCCGACCTCAGATCGGACCCGCCCGGGACAGGCTCCTCGAAGCGCTGCGCCAGCGCATCGGCCTGGTCAATGATCTCCTTCGTGCTCCTCGGCATGGTCCTCACCTCAGGTACTTCGCTCGGGCCTGCATGGCATGGATCGCGACCGGACCGTCGAGTCCGTCGACGATCTCGCTCTCGGGCAGTGCAGAGGTGGCGTCCGGCACGACCTCCGTCGACCAGGCCGAGGAGCCAGGTGCTAGAGACTTCGCTTGACATCCGATCCGACCTGCCTCATACTCAACCAGTAAGTTGATCATCTGATCAGTTGAACACACATGGCACACGATCCACTGAGTCTCACGTTCGCCGCTCTGGCCGATCCGACCCGTCGGGCCATCCTGGTCCGCCTGGCCCAAGGCGAGGCGACGGTGAACGAGTTGGCCGAACCATTCAACATGAGTCTGCAGGCGGTCTCCAAGCATCTGAAGGTCCTCGAGGCCGCCGGGCTCATCTCCCGGGGGCGAGATGCGCAGTTCCGGCCCTGTCATCTCGAGCCGGAACAGCTGGATGTCGCCACGGACTGGATCGTGAAGAACCGGCAGATCTGGACCGAGCGGTTCGACCAGCTCGAGCAGCACCTGAAGCACCTGAAGCACACGACGCACGACAAGCAGAAGGAGTAAGACCATGAGCGATGCACCCAACGAACTGGGCGAACTGACCATCACCAGGATCTTCGACGCCCGACCCGAAGTTGTCTTCGAGTGCCTGACGACACCCGCCCATCTGACCCACTTCTGGGGGCCCACCGGCATGAGCACGCCGCTCAACGGGATCACAGTCGAGCCCCGTCCCGGCGGACGCTACGAGTTCGTCATGGTCAACGACGAGACCGGGGACGAGTACCCGACCCGTGGCGTGTTCGTGGAGTTCGACCCGCCGAGCGCGTTCTCGTTCACCGAGGCCGACGTCGCCGGAGGCATGACGACGGCGATCACCTTCAACGACCTCGGCGACGGTCGCACGGAGACCGTGACCCATCAGACCAACGTGCCGCCCATGTTCCTGAGCCCCGAGGCCCAGGCCGGGATGGAGACCGCCTTCGTGAAGATGGACGCGTACCTGACCACCCTGTAGCGGCGGCCGACCACACAGGGGAACGGGTTCCGGCCGCGGTTACGAGGGCCGTGACCGTAGGAGCGCTGCCGGGCCTGTCATCCGGCCGATGAAGACGGCGAAGAACCCGTTCATCGTGGATGTCCGCAACTCCATCGATGCGGGTCAGCGACTGATCGACGGCGTGTCCACCTTCAACGAGATGAACGCCGACGCACTCGAGGAGCTGGAGGCGGCATGACGCTGACCGAGTCGTTCGCCATCCGGGACTCCGCCGGTTGGAGCAGACGGGTCAACTCCCTGTTGGAGGACTTCGAGGCCCGCCGCCGGCAGGCCCGGGAGTCGGCCGAGATCGCCCTCGTGGAGGAAGGACACAACGCCTCGTCGGTGGCCGATGCATTCGGGACGACCCGACAGTGGACCAGTCGGCTCCTGACGGCGGCCCAGACTGCGCCGGAAGCCACCGTCCCGACCACGTCGAGTGGGTAACACCACATGACGACCGGTCCGGACGCGCTTCCTGGCCGGGAACAACCTGCCTGGGTCGAGCTCCGCGTGGATCCTCCGGCCCGATCCCGGTCCGATGAAGTCCTTTCATGACGAAACCCCGGCCTCCGCTTGGCGGGAGCGGGCCCGGGGCTTCGTAGCGGGCCTGCGGAAACCGCAGTCGCTTCGCACTCAATGGGTCTGGCGGGAGACCAAGGAGGCTCGAACCCGACTGTACGGATGCCGCGGTCGGTTGTCAACAACTGTTGCGAATCCGCCGTTCCCCCAGGCATCCGGGTGCGAGCCGGGTCCAGCGGGTTCGCTCAGGTCGGTACCACCACGCAGGAGAATCGACCCGCACGTCGGCGGTGGGAGCGCCCGCTCGGCGCCCTGGCACTTCCGCTGCCTCGCCGTAGGGTGTCCCGATGGCTCGACGCGGACTGCTCTGGCACCGTGACTTCCGACTGCTCTGGGGTGGCGAGACGGTCAGCGAGTTCGGCAGCCAGGTGAGCCTCCTCGCCATCCCCCTCGTGGCGGTCAACACGCTGTCCGCTACACCGTTCCAGATGGGCGCACTCGCCGCGGCGTCCACGCTCGCCTTCCTGGTGATCGGACTGCCGGCTGGCGTGTGGGTCGACCGCCTGCGGCGGCGGCGGGTCATGATCGCTTCGGACATCGGGCGCATCCTGGTCCTGGGATCCATTCCGGTGGCCTACGCGCTGGGCATCCTGCACCTGCCGCAGCTTTATATCGTGGCCCTGGCGTCGGGCATCTTCACCGTGTTCTTCGACGTCGCCTACCAGTCGTACCTGCCCTCACTCGTGGGCCGACAACACCTCGTCGAGGGCAACGCAAAGCTCACGGGCAGTCAGGAGGTCGCCCAGATCGCGGGGCCGAGCCTCGCCGGAGGCCTCGTCCAGGCCGTCGGTGGACCCTATGCCGTCGCACTCGACGCCGCGAGCTTCCTCGTTTCGGCTGTCGCCGTCGGGGCCGTACGCGCGAGCGAGCCGGCACCGACCGTCGCCGAGACCGGCCACCCGCCGCTGCGCCGTGAGATCGGCGAGGGCCTGCGGTTCGTGTTCGGCGACCGGCTGCTGCGGGCCATTACCGCCACCACGGGGACCAGCAACTTCTTCAGCGGGGTCCAGACCGCGGTCGAAGTGATCTTCCTCGTCAATGTGGTGCACGCCAGTCCGGCGGTGATCGGCCTGCTCTTCGCCGCAGGCGGCGTCGGAGGGGTGCTCGCAGCCCTGTCCGCATCGCCGATCGCGCGTCGGGTCGGCGGGGCGAGGGCCACACTGATCAGCAGCTTCGCGGTCGCCGGTGGAATGCTGATTCCCCTGACGACACCGGGGGTGGGCGTCCTCTTCTTCGGCGCCGGACTGTTCCTCAGTTCGTTCGCCGTCGTCGTCTACAACATCAACCAGGTGAGCTTCCGGCAGCGCCTGTGTCCGGATCGGATGCTCGGTCGCATGAACGCCACGATCCGGTTCGTGGTCTTCGGAATCCTTCCTATCGGGGCACTCGTCGGCGGGGCGATCGGCACGGCGATCGGGCTGCGCCCGACTCTCTGGATGGCGGTCATCGGCGAATCCCTCGCCGGCATCTGGCTGCTCGTGTCACCCGTCCGGCACATGCGGGACTTCCCGGAAGGTCGGTCCGAGTAGCGGGCACCATCAGCGCGTCCGGACATCGGCGTCGAGTGGCGATGCCAACCCGATCCGGCCCTGGTGGTAAGGATGTCCCCATGCCCCTGGCCCCGACCCGCTCCGGACTGACCCTCGCCTACGACACGACGGGATCACCCGACGACCCGCCCCTGCTGCTCGTCTCGGGGCTCGGGACCCAGCTCCTGTCGTGGGACGACGGTCTCTGCGAGCTCCTGGCCGACGCCGGCCGGTACGTCATCCGCTTCGACAACCGGGACGCGGGCCTGTCGACCTCGTTCGACGACCATCCGGTCGACCTCCCCGCCGTCTTCGGGGCCATGGCGGACGGCGATGCCGCGGGGGCTCGGGCGCTCGTGCCCTACACGCTGGGTGACATGGCGCTCGACGCCGTCGAGCTGCTCGACGCACTCGGCATCGGACGGGCCCACGTCGTGGGCGCCTCGATGGGCGGGATGATCGCCCAGACGATGGCCATCGAGCACCCGGACCGGGTCCTCACCCTGACGTCGATCATGTCGACCACCGGCGAGCCCGCCTACGGCCGGTCGTCCCGCGAAGCACGCGAGGTGCTCCTCCGTCCGGCGCCGACCGAGCGGGAGGCCTACATCGAGGACTCGGTCCGCTCGCTGGTGTGGCACTCGAAGCGGTACGCGGATCCTGACGAGGTGCGGGACCTGGCCGCCCGGTCGTTCGACCGGTCGTTCCGACCCGCGGGCACGGCGCGGCAGCTCGCCGCCGTGACGGTCGGCGGGTCACGGGCCGGCGGCCTCCGCTCGTTGGCGGTGCCGACCCTGGTCATCCACGGACTCGACGACACGCTGATCGAGCCGTCGGGCGGGGAGCGCACCGCGGAACTCGTGCCGGGTGCGGAGCTCCTGCTCGTGCCCGACATGGGACACGATCGCCCGAGGCCGCTCTGGCCGGTGCTGGTCGAGGCCATCGTCGCCCACACCGCCGCCTGACCGCCTCTACTGCCTACGCCACCTGACCGCGGCCGGGCGGCCAGCGGTGCCGGGTGACGTCGCGGCCCGGATCGTGCCATCGTCTGTGGATGGTCGCATCGCCGCAGATGGGGGTCGCCAACCTCGCCGGATTCGTCGCCGCCACCGTCGGGCGCCCGGGCCGCGTCGAGGCGGTGCCCGGAGGCGAGGTCGTGGCGAGCGCGGTGCCGGTGGCCAACGGGTATCTCAACGCCGCGTTCCGGACCGACGACACCGTTCCGGCGGACACGTTCCTCGACGGGGTGCGAACCGTCTTCGCCGACGTCGGCACGCCCTACGTGGTGTGGGCGGAGTCGACGGATGACAGCCTGCTGGCTGTGGCCGGTGCCACCGGGGGCGAGGCCGACGTGAAGGACACCCCGGCCATGGTGGTCACGGAGTCGGTGTCCTGGCCGTCCCGTCTGGACGTCCGTCCGATCCAAGGCGCCGGCGACCGGGAGACGTTCGTCCGACTGTGCGAGGACGGGTACGGCATGGCCGGCCTGGCCTGGATGCTCGACAGCCAGGGATGTCTCGACGCTCCGGGGACGACCTGGGCGATCGCCTCCGCGGACGGCGTCGACCTGAGCGTCGCCTGCGGGTTCGACGACGGGTTCACCGGAGGGATCTACTACGTCGCGACACCGCCCGAGCACCGCGGACAGGGAGCGGCGTCGGCCGTCACCGCATGGCTCACCAACCGGCTGCTCGACGGCGGTGCCGCGCAGGTGACCCTCCAGGCGAGCGAGGCGGGACGCCCCGTCTACGAACGCCTGGGCTTCGCCGCACCGGGCGCCTTCCGTCGCCACGCGTTCGCCCGACCGGACTGACCCACCCAGGACCGCGCCCGCAGGTCGGAGCGCCGGGGTCGCCACGATCACCTCACCGGACCGCTCCGGGCGGGTCGCCCGGGGCCCGTGGCCCTTCGCGGGGCGGGCCGCCCCGTCGGCTAGGGCCCCTCGGTCGACGACGCGTTCGACGACGCGTTCGGATCCGCCCGGCCGGGAGCCGGGTCGTCCCGCTCGAAGGCACCCGACCGCATCAACTCGGCCACGGCGGCCCCATTCCCGGGACGGGCCGCCAGGTCCTCGACGACACCCCTGCGGTCCGCCACCGACTTGTTCTGGCTCAGCTTGGCCTTGGCCTCCACCCGTTCCACGACGATCTCGAAGGCGACGATGCCCCGCACCAGCCCCGACACGTAGTCCTCCGGTGCGTCGGCCACCCGCCAGGGCGCCGGTCGGGTCGCCTCGTGGACGTCGGTCAGGTCGGTCACCGCGGCCAGGGTGACATCCGGGTCGTCGGTCAGTCGGAAGGTGCCGTGGGCGTGGACCTCGACGAAGTTCCACGTGGGCACCACCCGGCCCGTCTCCGCCTTGGAGGGGTAGGCGGACGGCGACACGTAGGCATGGGGCCCCACGAACAGGGCCAGCGCGGGCACGGCGGCGGTGCCGATCCGGGCCTGGGGATTGGAGCGGGCCAGGTGGCCCCGCAGCCGCCACGGGCGGCCACCCTCCGGCACCTCCAGGAGCAGCGGCACGCCGGAGGCCACCAACCCACCGTCTCCGGACGTGACGACCTGGGCGAACGCCAGGTCGCGCACCATCCCGGCGATCACCACGGGATCGGTGACCTCGAACGCGGGCGACCGGTTCACCTCGGCCTCACAGCATGCGCCGCTCGGCGGCCCAGTTGGTCAGCTGGTACCGGTTCGCCAGCTGCAGCTTGCGGAGCACGGCCGACACGTGGCTCTCCACCGTCTTGGTCGAGATCCCCAGCTCCCGGGCGATCTCCTTGTAGGCGTAGCCCCGGGCGATGAGGCGCAGGACCTGCCGCTCCCGGGGGGTGAGCTGGTCGAGCTCGGGATCGAAGCTCGGCGTCGGTGCCGGCCCCTTTCCCGGCCCCTGCGTCGGATCGGCGAAGGCATCCAGCACGAAGCCCGCCAGGCGGGGGGAGAACACGGCG
>CAZULR010000119.1:0-7511 GCA_964621235.1 uncultured Acidimicrobiaceae bacterium | reverse complement strand
GGCGGAAGATCAAGGCGGTCGACGTGCGCAACGGTCGCACGGTCAGCCGCCACCCGAGCGCGAAGCACTTCCGGGCGCAGCTCGAGGGCCGGACGATCACGGCCATCAACCGGGCGGGCACCTACGTCCTGCTGGTGCTGGACGACGGGGCCACCCTGGTCGTGCAGCTCGGTTCGGGCGGCTCGCTCCACCGGGTCAAGAGCGCCAAGGAGGCCAAGGCCCCCCACACCCATGCGGTGATCACCTTCACCCAGGGCGGCCAGCTCCGCTTCGTCGACGCGAAGTCCTACGGGGAGCTCTTCGTGTCCGCCGCTCCCGGCGAGGGTGCGCGGGCGCTGCCCGAGCTCGCCCACCTGGGCTTCGACCCGCTCGAGGACATCATGAGCTGGGAGAAGTTCTGGGTCCTGCTGTCGTCCCATGACGCCCAGCTCAAGGCGCTGCTCATGGACCAGGACTTCGTGGCCGGTATCGGCAACATGTACGCCGACGAGATCCTCTTCGCCGCCGGGCTGCGCTACGACCGGCAGTCGAACTCCCTGTCGTCCCAGGAGGTCCGCCGGCTCTACCGGTCCATGGTCGAGACGCTGGCCGAGGCGGTCAAGCGCCGTGGGTCGTCGTCGGCCGGCGAGCAGTACCGCGACCTGTTCGGCGAGGAGGGGGACTTCCAGGACCAGCACCAGGCCTACGACCGTGAGGGACAGGCCTGCCGCCGGTGCCGATCGACGATCGTGAAGGTCAAGTCCGGCGGCCGTGCGACCTACTTCTGCGAACATTGTCAGGTCTGACCTGGGGCTCAGGCGGCCCCGGGCCGGTGCCGGTAGGGTGAGCGCCCGGTGTTCCTGAAGTCCCTCTCCCTCAAAGGATTCAAGTCCTTCGCCGATCCGGCCGTGCTCGAGTTCGAGCCGGGCGTGACCGTCGTCGTGGGTCCCAACGGCAGCGGCAAGTCGAACGTCGTCGACGCCGTGGCCTGGGTGCTCGGGGCCCAGGGCCCCCGCACGGTGCGGTCGGCCAAGATGGAGGACGTCATCTTCATGGGGACGGCCAACCGGCCAGCCCTCGGCCGGGCCGAGGTGTCCCTGACCATCGACAACAGCTCCGGCAAGCTGTCGGCGGACCTGGCCGAGGTGACGATCACCCGGACGCTGTTCCGCTCGGGCGACTCCGAGTACTCGATCAACGGGACCCCGTGCCGCCTGCTCGACATCCAGGAGCTCCTGTCGGACACCGGGGTGGGGCGCCAGCAGCACGTGATCATCAGCCAGGGACACCTCGACGCCATCCTCGAGGCGCGGCCCGAGGACCGGCGCTCGGTCATCGAGGAGGCGGCGGGCGTCCTCAAGTTCCGCCGCCGGCGCGAGCGGGCCGAGCGCCGACTGGCCACCACCGAGGAGAACCTCGAGCGCCTGTTCGACCTGGTCCGCGAGGTCAAGCGGCAGATCCGCCCCCTCGAGCGCCAGGCCGCCGCGGCCCGCTCCTACACCGGCCTCGCCGACGAGCTGCGCGCCGTGCGCCTCTACGTGGCCGGTGCCGAACTGTCCGCCCTCGACCGTCGACACGCCGAGGGTGAGCGGCTCCAGAGGGACCAGCGGGGCCGGGAGGTCGAACTGCAGGAGGCCCTGGGTGCCCTCGACGCCGACTCGGTGCGCACCGCCGACGAACTGTCCGCCGAACGGGAATCCGACCTCACGGCCGCCCTGGGCCGGAGCGAGGGGATGGTGGAGCGCGCCCGTGGCCTCTCCGGCGTCCTGCGCGAGCGCCAGCGCTCACTGGCGCGTGCCCTCGACGCCGCCGCCGACGCCGACGTGGTCTCCACCCTCGAGGCCGAAGGTGCCCGCCTGGGCGAGGAACTGGCGGCGGCCGAGCAGGAGGCCGAGGACCTCGCCCCCGAGCAGGATGGACTGGCCGCCGCGGAGGCCGCACTCACCGCGGAGCTGGAGGCCCACCAGGCCTCCCGGGGCGACGGGTCGGAGTTGCGGGCGGCCGAGGAGGCCGTCACGATGGCCCGGGGCCAGTTGGCGTCCCTCGAGCACGCCCTCGAGCGTGACCGCCGGGCCCTCGACCAGCTGGTGGCCCGCCAGGGCGCCGCTGAACGCCGTGCCGCGGTACTGGAGGGCGAGGACCACGAGCTGGGCGAGCGACTGGCCGAGACCGAGCAGGGTCGACACCGCCTCCAGGCGGCGCGCGCCGAGGCCGAGTCTGCCCAGGTGGCCGCCGGCCGCCGCCTCGAGGTGGCCGAGGAGGCCCTCCGACAGGCCGAGCAGGAGCACGCCCGCTCCCAGGCCCGGGCGGACGCGCTCGAGCGGGCCCTCGACGAGGCACGGGGCGCGGCCGGTGCCGAGTTGCTGGCCGGCGTCGACGGCGTCGTCGGGACGCTGCTCGACCTGGTCGAGGTGGACAGCGGGTGGGAGGAGGCCTTTGAGGCCGCCGCCGGCGCGTCCCTGGCCGCCGTGGTCGTCTCCGGCAGCGAGCCGGCCCGCGCCGCCCTGGCCCGCCTCCGCCATGGGGGCGCCACCGGTGCGGTCCTGGCCCTGACCGGGTCCGCCGTCGGCCGCTCCGTGCTGGCCGGCCCGGCCGTGCCCTCTGGGACCGAGTCGATCCGCAGCCACGTCCGACCGCGTGCCGGCGGACGGGAGTTCCCCGGCCTCGACGGCGTGCTCGACACGCTGCTCCACGGGTCGTGTTGTGCCACCCGTGGCTGGTCCGAGGCGATCGACCTGGCGCTGGCCCGTCCGGACCTGGTCGTGGTCACCCGGGACGGCGACCGGTTCTCCCCGACCGGCTGGCGCGTGCGGGCCGGTGGAGGAGTGGTCACGGCCGCGGTCGTCGAGGAGGCCCGCGATCGGGCCGAGGTGGCCAAGGGCGAGGCCGGTCGGGCCGCCGAGGAGCGGCAGACCGCACGGGCCGAGGTGGAGGCCACCCGGGAGGCGGCGGCCGAGGCGGTCCGGGCCGACGACCGCAACGAGGTCGCCCACCAGGCGGCCCGCGTGGGACGTCAGCGCGTCTCGGGCGACCGGGACCTGCTGGCCACCGAGCTGGAGGAGATCCGACGCAACCGGGCCGAGCTCGAGGACCGTATCGGACGCGATGCCACCCGGGTCGCCGAGCTGGTGGCCGGCATGCCCGCCCTGGAGGACGAGCGTGTCCAGGCCGCCGGGCGCGTGGCCGGCGCCCGGGAGGAGCGCCGGCGGATCGAGGCCCAGCTGGCCGAGGCCGCAGCCGCCCGCAACGAGTGGGAGGTGCGCACCGCCGGACTGGTCGAGCGCCGCCGGGTCCTGGCCGAGCGTCTGCGGGAGGTCGAACGCCGCCTGACCGGGCACGCGGAGGAGCGCCAGCAGGCGGCCGAGCGCCGGACCCGGCTGGAGTCCGACGCCACCGCCGTCGAGCGCCTGCTGGGCGTGGTGGCCGAGGCCCAGGCCGGCCTGGACTCGCTCCTGTCCGCCCTGCGCGACCGGCACCGGCGCCAGCTCGAGGCCGTGCGGGCCGGTGGGGCCCGCCTGGAGGAGCTCCGCCGCCAGCGATCGGTCAACGAGCACGAGCTGGCTGCCACCCGCAGTCGGCTGCAGAAGGCCGAGCTCGATCTGATGGAGGCCACGGTGCGCCGTGAGGCCGTGGTCGACACCCTGCGCCGGGACCTCGGCTGCGAGCCCGAAGACGCGGTGGGTGCCCCGGCCCCCGAGCTGGCCGACGGCGTCGACCCGACCGTCCGTGTGGCCCAGCTCGAAGCGGAGCTCGCCGCCATCGGCCCCGTCAACCCGCTCGCCATGGAGGAGCTGTCCGAGCTCGGCGAGCGCCACCAGTTCCTGGAGTCCCAGGTGGAGGACGTCCGCAAGGCGCAACGCGAGCTGCGCCACGTCATCCGCACGCTCGACGAGGAGATCATGCACGTGTTCGACTCGGCGTTCGCCGACGTCAACGAGCACTTCTCCAACCTGATCACGTCGCTCTTCCCGGGAGGCACGGGCCGGCTGTCGCTGACCGACCCCGAGAACCTGCTCGACACCGGTGTGGAGGTCGAGGTCCGTCCGGCGGGCCGCAACGTGCGGCGCCTGTCCCTCCTGTCGGGTGGTGAGCGGTCACTGGTGGCCATGGCCTACCTGTTCGCCGTCTTCCGCAGCCGCCCGTCGCCCTTCTACCTGATGGACGAGGTCGAGGCCGCCCTCGACGACGTCAACCTGATGCGCTTCCTGGCCCTGGTGAACGAGTTCCGGGAGGAGGCGCAGCTGATCATCGTCAGCCATCAGAAGCGGACGATGGAGGCGGCCGACGCCCTCTACGGCGTCACCATGGCCCCCGGCGGGTCGTCGAAGGTCGTCAGCCAGAAGGTCCCCCGCGACCGCACGGCGGTCGACACCCTCGGGGCGCGGCCCACCACCAAGCTCGACGTGTCCGCCGTCGCCCCGGTGGACGTGCCCGAGCTCGGCGGAGACGGTTCCGGCGACGGCGACGCTGTCCCCGATACCGGCAGCCACGACTCCGACACCGGCGATGCCGTCGACCATGCCGTCGGCGCTGTCGTCGACCCCGACCTGGTCGACGTCCCGGAGGCGACCGCCCCCGACCACGACGAGGGTTCACACGGGGCCCCCGGTGACGACGCCATGACCCTGGCGGACCTGCTCGAGCAGCCACCCCGCCGGGAGGGCCCGGGCATCCCGGTCCCGCCGCCCCGGGTCGACGTGGGCGGCACCGACTCCGGCACCGACACCGACCGGTGATGGACGCACTCCTGCTGACCGGCGCCTCCGACGCCGTCCTGGCCGTCGTCATCGCCGTACCGGTGGTGCTGGTGGCGGGCGGTATCACCCTGATCGCCCGGCGACGCGGTGGTGTCGAGGACGAGATTCCGGCCGACGCCTCCGGTGGTGTCGCCGTGGCCGAGCGCCCGGCGCCGGCACCCGCATCGGCACCCGCGGCCCCGGCGACCGCGGCGACCGCGGCCCCGACCGCGCACACACCGGCGGCACCCGAGGCCGGCGCACCACCCCCACCCGAGCCCGCCTCCTACCGGGGTCGGCTGGGCAAGGCGCGCGGGCTGCTGTCCGGCTACATCGGCGCCGTCCGGGCCAAGGCCCGGATCGACGCCGCCACCTGGGACGACCTGGAGGAGGCGCTCATCCGGGCCGACGTGGGCGTCGGGGCGACCGATGCGCTCCTGGACGACCTGCGGGCTCGGGTGAAGGCCGGCGAGATCACCAGCCCGGACGCCCTGGTCGACGCGCTGAAGGACGACCTCGTGGCGATGCTCACGACAGACGGCTCGGGACTGACCACCGTCGGCACCGCACGGCCGGCGTCGGCCGACGGTGAGCCGGCCCGCACCGTCGACGTCTGGCTCTTCGTCGGTGTGAACGGGGTCGGCAAGACGACGACGGTGGGCAAGGTGGCCACTCGGCTGACCAGAGCCGGCACCCCGGTGCTGTTGGCTGCCGGTGACACCTTCCGTGCCGCGGCCGGCGAGCAGCTCAGCCTCTGGGCCGAGCGCTCCGGCGCCGACATCGTGCGCGGCGCCGAGGGGGGCGACCCCAGCTCGGTCGTGTTCGACGCCGTGCAGCGTGCCGCGTCAAAGGGGGACGAGCTGGTCCTGGCCGACACCGCCGGGCGGCTCCACAACAAGGTCAACCTCATCGAGGAGCTGAAGAAGATCCGCCGCGTGTCGGACCGTCCCCCGGGCCACGTGGCCGAGGTGCTGCTGGTGCTCGACGCCACGACGGGGCAGAACGGCCTGGCCCAGGCCAAGGTCTTCCTCGACGCCGTCGACGTGTCGGGCGTGGTCCTCACCAAGCTCGACGGGACGGCGAAGGGTGGAATCGTCGTGGCCATCCAGCGCGAGCTCGGCCTGCCGGTGAAGCTGGTGGGCCTGGGCGAGGGCGCTGACGACCTCGTCGACTTCGACGCCGCCGCCTTCGTCGACGCCCTCTTCTAAGTCCTGCGCCGGTGAGCGTCTCCCGTCCGCCGGGCGCACGACCGCGCCGGTGGCGTCGGGTAGCCTGAGCACCCCATGTTCGAGAGCCTGACCGACCGATTCGAAGGCATCCTCACGCGTCTGCGGGGCCGCGGCCGCCTGTCCGAGGCGGACGTCGACGAGGTCCTCCGCGAGATCCGCACCGCCCTGCTCGAGGCCGACGTCGAGATCGGCGTCGTCCGGAAGTTCACCACGGCGGTCCGCGATCGCTGCGTGGGACTCGAGCTGTCCCAGAGCCTCAGCCCCGGCCAGCAGGTCATCAAGATCGTCAACGAGGAGCTCGTCGCCATCCTCGGCGGCGAGACCCTGCAGATCCGCTACGCCAGCCGCCCCCCGACGGTCATCCTGCTGGCGGGCCTCCAGGGCTCCGGGAAGACCACCGCCTCGGCCAAGCTGGCCCGTTGGTTCAAGCAGCAGGGACGCAACCCCCTGCTCGTCGGTGCCGACCTCCAGCGGCCCGCCGCCGTCGAGCAGCTGCGGGTGCTCGGCGGCCAGGCCGGGGTCAACGTGTTCTCCGAGGCGTCGGACCCGGTGTCGGTGGCCACCGCCGGCCTCGAGGAGGCCAAGCGGCTCGGGCGGGACGTGCTCATCGTCGACACCGCCGGTCGCCTCTCCATCGACGAGGACCTCATGGACGAGATCCGGCACATCGCCGGAGCCGTCCAGCCCGACTACACCTTCCTGGTGATCGACGCCATGACCGGCCAGGACGCCGTGTCGACAGCGGAGGCCTTCCATGCCGCCCTCTCCCTCGACGGGGTCATCCTGACCAAGCTCGACGGCGACGCACGTGGCGGCGCCGCCCTGTCGGTCAAGGAGGTGGTGGGACGACCGATCGCCTTCGCCTCCACCGGCGAGAAGCTCGACGACTTCGACCAGTTCCACCCCGACCGGATGGCCGACCGCATCCTGGGCATGGGGGACGTGCTCAGCCTCATCGAGCAGGCCGAGCGGACGATGGACAAGGACGTCGCCACCAAGGGCGCGGCGGCGATGCTCGAGGGGCGGTTCACCCTCGAGGACTTCCTCGAGCAGCTCCAGCAGGTCGAGAAGATGGGCTCCATCTCCGGCGTCATGTCGTTGATCCCGGGCGTCTCCAAGGACATCAAGAAGGCGTCGGAGGCCGTCGACGACGGCCAGATCGGCCAGGTCAAGGCCATCATCTACTCGATGACCCCCCAGGAGCGGACGGACCCCTCGATCATCGACGGCGGCCGACGGGTCCGCATCGCCAACGGCAGCGGCACGACCACGGCGGACGTCAACGCACTCCTCAAGCAGTTCAAGGAGATGCAGAAGATGATGAAGGGGTTGGGCAAGGGGGGCATGGGCGGTGCCCTCGGCGGACTCGGCGGCCTGCTCGGCCGGGGGGGACCCAAGATGTCGCCCAAGGCCATGGCCGACATGGCCTCGATGATGGACGACTCCGACCTCAGTGCACTCGGGGCGGGTGGCGCCGGCGCCCCCGGTGCCGGTCCCTACGGGGCCACGGGCCCCGGCTCGCCGAAGCGCCCGTCCAAGAAGGGCAAGGGCGGCAAGAAGGGCAAGG
>CAZULR010000118.1:3215-7524 GCA_964621235.1 uncultured Acidimicrobiaceae bacterium | reverse complement strand
GCATGGGTGAGCAGATCGTCCGCTACCGGGCCGAGGACGAGCACGACGAGGCCGAATGGGTGGCCCACGAGATCGTCCGGCTGCGCGGCGACCAGGGACTCCGGTGGGGCGACGTGGCCATCTTCTACCGGACGAACGCCCAGTCGCGCGCCCTCGAGGAGGCCATGGTCCGCGCCGAGGTTCCCTACCGGGTCGTCGGCGGGACCAAATTCTACGACCGCAAGGAGGTCAAGGACGTCCTGGCCTACCTGCGGGTGCTGGTGAATCCGGACGACGAGGTCAGCTGGCGGCGCATCGTCAACGTGCCGAAGCGGGGCGTGGGGGACCAGTCGGTGGCCAAGCTGGCGGGCTTCGCCGGCCGGCGGGGGCTGTCCTTCGGCGAGGCGGTGGCCGAGGCGGGCGAGGCCGGGGTGGGCGGCAAGGCGGGCAAGGCGCTCGAGGACCTGGCCGACCTGCTCGCCGACCTGCGCACCCAGATGGCCGTCCCCGACCTCGTCGACGAGAATGGTGACGCCCTCGCCCCCGGACCGGCCCCGGTGGTCGACACGCCGGCCGACGCCGACCCGGGTCACCCCACGCTGCTCGGCCCCGGCGAGCTGGTCACCGCGGTGGTCGAGCGCACCGGCTACCGCAGCGAGCTCCTGGCCGAGGGGACCATCGAGGCCCTCGGCCGGGTGGAGAACGTCGACGAGCTGGTCGGCGTGGCCGACGAGTACCGGACGCTGGCCGAGTTCCTGGAGGCCGCCTCGCTGGTCGCCGACTCCGACCAGCTCGACGGCGACGGCACCGCCGTCTCGCTGATGACCATGCACATCGCGAAGGGGCTCGAGTTCCCGGCGGTCTTCCTGGTCGGGATGGAGGACGGGATCTTCCCCCACATGCGGTCGCTCGGCGACCCGGTGGAGCTCGAGGAGGAGCGCCGCCTCTGCTACGTGGGGATCACGCGGGCCGAGCGACACCTGTACCTCTCCCACGCCTGGAGCCGGATGCTGTGGGGCAACACCAGTTCGAACATCCCGAGCCGGTTCCTCAACGAGATCCCGGCCGAGCTCGTCCGCGACGTCGTGGTGGAGCGGGGCTGGGGGCAGTCCGGCTCCGGCGGCGTCGGCGACTTCGGGCGCCGTCCGTCGGCCGAGGGACGCACCGGCACCCCGGGACGCTCGGTCTTCGGCAGCGGCGTGTCGCCGTCGGAGGGGGCGTTCGACGCCACCGGCCGGCGTCGACGGGCGCCGGCCTCGACCGGGGCCGAGGAGCTCGGGCTCGAGGTCGGTGAGGTGGTCGTCCACGGCCAGTGGGGCGAGGGGCGGGTCGTGTCGACCGGCGGCGAGGGCGACGACGCCGAGGCCGAGGTGATCTTCACCTCGGTCGGACGCAAGATGCTGCTGCTGCGGATGGCCCCGATCAAGCGTGCGTAAGGACCCCGGAGCCGGCCCGCACCGTCATGTGCCCGTCAGGGTCGCGACCTAAGCTCGTCGGTGCACCCCTGGTTGCCGCGGGTAACGGCCCAGGTGGGAGCCCTTGACCCCGCCAGCTCTGCCAGAGGTGGGAAACTCATGGGAACTGCGCTCCTGCCCGTTGCCGCACGACCACCGTGCTGCGCCCGCGCCCCACCCACGACGAGGAACGAGGTCCCCGAAGCACCGTGCCCGGCCCCACTGTCTACGACCAGGACGATCCGATCGTCGGTGCCTCCGGACTCCCGGTGGTCGAGTCCATGCCGCGGCGACCCCCGTCGGGCGCCCCCCGGCGCGCCCACGCGGTGTCCAAGCCGACCCGGCGCGAGCGCCGGGCCCTGCGCAAGCAGCGCATCCGCGAGCGGCCCACGCCCGTCGGACGCCATCCGAAGACGACGATCTTCGTCGTGCTCCTGGTCCTCCTGTCCCCGCTGTGGGCGTCGATGGGCCAGGCGGCCACCAACCCCGCCCTCGGGCCCAGCCCCGGCAGCCGGCTGACCGAGTGGGTCCGCGACCACGGCGGCGGCGGCATCGTGACGTGGGCCGAGAACACCTGGTACACGTGGCACGCGCCCCCCAAGGGGGGCAGGCCAGCCGCCGGTGCCATCCCGAAGCCGACGGCGTCGACGTCGCCCACGACGCGGCCCGTCGCCAGCGGTCCCGCCCACCTGCCCGCGCCCGCGTCCATCGTGCCCTTCGTGTCGACCCCCACGCCCGGCGAAGGTGAGTGGCACCCCATCGGTCGCACCGTCGACGGCGTGCCGACGATGTACGCCGCCTACCTGCGCCCGAACGCCGTCTACACCAGCCTGGTCACCGGTGTGGCCTGGATGGACACCAAGCTGCTGAGCGCCCAGCTCTACGCGGGCACGACCATCCCGGGCACCGGCCAGACGTTCTCGGCGATGGCCCCCATCGCGGCGTCCGCCAGCACGACCCTCGACGCCGCCTTCAACTCGGGCTTCCGCATGCAGGACTCCCGGGGCGGCTTCTACCTCGACGGCACCACCGCCGTGCCGCTCCGGACCGGCGCCGCCTCCGTCGTCATCGACTCGTCCGGCAACATCAACGTCGGCGCCTGGGGCACCGACGTGACGATGACGCCGTCCACCGTGGCGGTGCGCCAGAACCTCGACCTGATCGTGGACAACGGGGCGCCGGTGGCGGGTCTCAACCAGAACGACAACTACCAGTGGGGTGCCACGCTCGGCGGCAAGGTCCAGGTGTGGCGGTCGGGCATCGGCGTGACCTCCACCGGGGCCCTGGTCTACGTGGGTGGCAGCGGCCTGTCCATCGTCGACCTCGCCAACGTGCTGGCCCGGGCCGGCGCGGTGCGGGGCATGGAGCTCGACATCAACACGGCGTGGGTGAACTTCAGCCACTTCGACCTCGGCACCAATGTGCCCGCCACGGCCACCAACGGCGTCCGCCTGACCTATGACGAGGACGCCTCGCCCAGCCGGTACTTCTACCCCCTCTCGCGCGACTTCTTCACCATGTCGGTGCGTCCCTACACCGATCCGGGCCTGCCCAAGGTGAAGGCCAGCTAGGTTCGCGCCGGGCGTCACCCCGCACCGCCCGGTGCCGCCCGTTCACCAGCCGACAGGAGTGGACCGTGGCCCGCACCCACACGATCGCCAAGAACCGCTACGAGCACGAGCTCCTGCGCCTGCAGGCCGAGCTCACGACCATGACCGAGTGGGTGAAGGAGACCGGTGCCCGCGTCGTCGTGGTCTTCGAGGGGCGCGACGCCGCCGGCAAGGGCGGCGTCATCAAGCGGATCTCGGAGTACCTGCCGCCCCGTATCTGCCGGGTGGTGGCCCTGCCGGCCCCGACCGAGCGCGAACGGTCGCAGTGGTACTTCCAGCGCTACGTGGCCGAGCTGCCGGCGGCCGGCGAGATCACCCTCTTCGACCGCAGCTGGTACAACCGGGCCGGGGTCGAGCACGTCATGGGCTTCTGCACCTCCGAGGAGTACCACCGGTTCCTCCGCCAGTGCCCGGTGTTCGAGCACCAGCTCATCGAGGACGGCCTCATCATGGTCAAGTACTGGTTCTCGGTCAGCGACGAGGAGCAGGAGCGACGGTTCCAGTCACGGGTCGACGATCCCCTGCGGCGGTGGAAGCTGAGTGCGATCGACCTCGAGGCACGCCAGCGCTGGTCGGACTACTCGCGTGCCAAGGACGCCATGTTCCTCCACACCGACACACCCGAGTCGCCCTGGTACGTGGTCGACGCCGAGGACAAGCGCAGCGCCCGCCTCAACTGCATCGCCCACCTGCTGTCGTGCGTCCCCTACAGCCAGGTCGACGAGGCGCGCCTCAAGTTGCCGACCCGGGCGAAGGACGACGGCTATCGCCGACCGCCCCGCGACCTGTACACGTACGTCCCGGACTTCGCCTCGACGCTGTTGGACTGAGCCGGGCTCAGCCGGGCATGCGGCGCCACACGGCGCGCGGCAGTTGGCGCATCACGGCGAAGACCCACCGCAGGACCGGGGGGGCGTAGACGACGTCGGCACCGGACTCGATGCCCCGGACCACGGCTGCGGCCACGGCCACCGGGGTCGTGGAGAACGGCGCCGGCTCCATCCCCTCGGTCATCCGGCCGACCACGAAGCCCGGCCGCACGATGGTGACCCCGACCCCGGTCCCGACCAGCGAGTCGCCCAGGCCCTGGGAGAAGGCGTCGAGGCCGGACTTGGTGGAGCCGTACACGAAGTTGGCCCTGCGGACCCGCTCGCCGGCCACCGACGAGATGACGACGATACGTCCGTAGCCCTGGACGCGCATCCTGGCCGCCACGGCCAGGAGCGCCGCGGCCAGCCCGGTGAAGTTGGTGGTGATGAGGTCGGC